>NZ_JBSRVI010000082.1:0-30774 GCF_055134445.1 Arcticibacterium sp. | reverse complement strand
ATGAAATTTATATATAATACTCAATTTTTTGTAACTCTTAATACCTAAACGAATTAATCTCTTACCATTATGAAAATAAAACGACTACATTATCAGAAGGATAGGTCTAACCTCTTGCAGTTTTTTTTATCCTTTTTATTTATTTCAATAACTTTTGCAGGGGTCACATTTGCAAAAGATGGCAATGCTCAAGAAATTCTCGACAAACAAATTAGCCTAAATGTCGCTGAGCAACCTTTTAAGAAAGTTTTGAACGAGATTGAAAAATCTGCAGGCATAAAGTTCATTTATAGTTCCAGTCTAATTAAGGCAGATCGTAGAGTAAGTTTAAAGGTAGCAAACTCAAAATTGAGTGATGTTTTAAAAAACTTACTAAACCCACTTCAATTGGAGTATAAGGTTTTAGGGAATCAAATAGTATTAAAAAGAGTTGAAAACAAAATTGGCTCTATCGATCATGAAAACACTCAAATTACAACTCCAATTATATTGGAAAAACGGATAGGAGGGAACGTAAAGGATGATCAAGGAGAGACTATTGTAGGAGCCAGTGTAACCATAAAAGGTACTTATTTAGGTACTACTACTGACGTAAATGGTAATTTTTCTTTAAATGTTCCAAATGATAAAAATGTTATAGTTTTTAGCTTTGTAGGCTATGAATCTCAAGATGTTTCTATTGGGAATCAAACTAACTTCAACATCATCCTAAAGTCTGATATGAGCCTGTTGGAAGAAGTCGTGGTGGTTGGCTATGGCGAACAAAGAAAGAGCGACTTAACTGGAGCGGTTGCCTCTATTCAAACAAAAGATATCATTAGAGCCAATCCAACCCTTGCAGCTAAAGCCATTCAAGGTCAAATTGCGGGTGTTACTGTTACCAAGTCTGACAACCGCCCTGGTAGTGGTTATAATATCACGATTAGAGGAGAGAATACCATTAATAATTCTACAGCTCCCTTAGTCGTAATTGACGGACTGATGGGTGGAGATATGAATAATCTTAATCCTAACGACATTCAATCAATGGATGTATTAAAAGATGCGTCATCTACAGCTATTTATGGTGCAAGAGGAGCAAATGGTGTCATTATTATCACCACAAAAAAAGGTATTTCGGGTAAGCCACGAGTTAGTTATGACTCTTATGTTGGCGTTAAATCTCCTGCTCACTTACCAGAATTGATGGATGCACAGCAATTTTATAAATTGGCATATACCGATAGAGTTTTAGAGGGTGTTGTTGGGGCAACTTTTACGGCTTCCGAATTGGATATCATAAACAACAATAAATCTACAGACTGGGTAGATTTAGTGACAAATCCAGCTACACAAACAAGCCAAAATATAAGTGTTTCTGGCGGAAATGAAAAAACAACCTATCGATTTTCTGGTGGTTTCCTACGTGAAGATGGTAATGTATTAAGTACAGATTATAAGCGTTATAACTTAAATGCTGGCCTTGACAGTAAATTGGGAGAACATTTTAAAGTAGGATTTACCTCATATGTAACTTATTCTGACCAAAATTTGGGCTCGCAAGAATCGTTAAGAGGTGCTTATAGGGCTAGACCAACGGGTGTTCCGTATTATGCTGATATCGCAAATCCATCAGAAAATGCTGATTTGAATGTCAATGGTGTAGCCGTCTGGATGGGCATAAATGATAAACAAGTGCCCAACCCACTATTGGATACTGACCCTGAGCATTCAAAATTGCAGTCGACTAATGCAAATATAATGAGCAACGCTTATGTAGAATATTCGCCGATTAAAGGATTAAGTTTTAGGTCATCTTTATCAGCCACGTATGGTACTACAAGAGCAGGTGACCTTAGAGGGCAATGGTCAAAATCTCAAATTGGAAAACTCCCAAGAGTTCAATATGATAACCGTATTATTGGAAGTTATACCCTTGATAATATTGTAAACTATAATAAGGATTTAGGTAAGCATAAAATTGGTATAACAGGATTACAAAGTGCTTTTTATCAACGAAATGAAACTTATACTATTTCTGCTCAAAACCTCCCATATAGCTCAGATTGGTATGCTTTGAATACTGGAGCAATTACCAATTTTGGAAGTAGCCTTGTAGAGCGTTCAATTTCCTCTTATATGGGTAGATTGAATTACTCTTATGCAGATAAATATTTATTAACTGTGACTGGACGTTCCGATGGGGCTTCTCAATTAGCTGCCGGAAACAAATGGGCATTCTTCCCATCCGTGGCATTGGCATGGCGATTGATTGATGAATCATTTTTAGAAAGTGTTAACATGCTCTCTAACTTGAAGTTAAGAGTGAGTTATGGCCAAGTGGGTAACTCAGGAGTAGCACCTTATAGCACTCAAGCGGGTCTTTTAAATACGGCTTATGATTTCGACGGTTCTGCAGCTTATGGTTTTGCTCCATCAAATTTGGCGAATAAGGATCTGCGTTGGGAAAGAAGTAAAGAATTAAATTTTGGTTTGGATTTCGGTGTTTACAGAAACAGAATTTCAGGTTCTATAGAAGTGTATGACAGAAAAACAGTTGACTTGATCTTAAATCAGAAGATTCCAACAGCATCAGGTTTTTCTCAAGTGACTTCAAATGTTGGTAAAATTCAAAACAAAGGCGTAGAGATTTTATTAAACACAGTGAATGTGGCCAAAAGTAATTTTACTTGGAACACTACTTTAACTTTCACTAAAAACAATAATAAGTTACTCGAATTATATGGCGATGGCCAGTTGGTTGATAAAGGAAATAAACTATTTGTTGGATATCCAATTAGAGCAAATTTTGATTACGAGTTTGACGGAATCTGGCAAACTTCAGAAAAAGAGGCAGCCCTTGTATACAAACAAGTGCCGGGTTCAGTAAAGGTGGTAGATCAAAACAACGATGGTCTGATTTCAACTACTGAGGGTATTGACGATAGAGTATATTTAGGCTCACAACTCCCTAATTACCTAATGGGTATGACCAATAGATTCAAATATAAAAACTTTGATTTTTCGTTTTTTGCCTATTACAGAAATGGCACTCAGTATAAGAACAATACGCTCGCAGGAACTTTTGGAGAATTAGGGACACGATATAACAGTCTTGCTTCATTAGATTATTGGAGGAGCGATAACCCTTCGAATACCTATTATGGTGCAACAGTAGCAAATCCATATCGTGCGGCGATTCAATACGAAGATGCTAGTTTTCTTAGAATTTCAGACATTACCTTAGGTTATACCCTGCCAATAGGATTTATGGAAAAAATGAAACTTTCTAATGGTCGCATTTATGCACAAGCTATCAATCCGATAATCATGTCGAAATTCACTGGATTTGATCCGGAGTTTAACTCAGCAATTTATCAGGATGATGTTCCATCTATGACAATGAGTATTGGCGTAAACGTAAGTTTTTAATTTTTAAAATTTAATAAAATGAAATCAATAATATTCAAACGATATAGTCTTTGGCTTGTAACAATTTTATTTGTTACATTATCAAGCTGTAAGGAAGAATTCTTAGATGAAATTCCTAAGTCAACTTTAACCACCGATATTTATTACAACACAGAGGCTGGTTTTGAAGATTTGATAAAGTCGTGTTATCCGATCTTAAGAAACTTGCATCAAGGCAGTGGTAGATTATTAGCGTTACAAGGAACAGATATTTTCACGTCTGCACTTGGTTGGAATCCATCGGCAGTGACTGGAAAAGAGAACACTCCGAGCTCTTGGGATGTGTATGATAGCCGTTATAATGCTAATAATGGAGATATTCAGGGATTTTGGACGATGATTTATGCAGAAATCGCAAGAACAAATACTGCTATTAGCCGTGCTAGTAATGTCACCACCATGGCAGCAGGATTGAAGGATGTTAGGGTTTCGGAGGCTAAATTTTTGAGAGCTTTATGTTTGTTTTATGCCGTTCAGCAATGGGGCGATATTCCTATGCCACTTGCAGAAGTTACATCTCCAAGCAAAGATTTCCCAAGAGTACCTGCAGCAAACGTGTATAAGCAAATAATTAGCGATTTGTTAGAATGTGAAGCCAAATTGCCTGTTACGGCAACCAATTATGGTAGAGTAACTAAAGGTGCGGCTCAGTTTTTATTAGCAAGAGTCTATTTAACCAGGGGTTGGAACTTTAACAATTCCTTGGGAGGTACAAGTGCGGACTTTGACCTGGCTTTACAATATGCCGATAAGGTGATTGAGAGCTATCCATTGGCGGCCAATTACAGTGATTTATTTCCTAAAAGGTCAAATAATCCTTTAACACAATACACCGGTGCACAAAATGATAAAAATGCTGAAATTGTCTTTGCCGTTCAATATAACGCTGACGTATTAACCAATAAAACAGATGCTGCATTTGTTCAAACTATTGAGGGTGGTAATGATTTGCACTCGAGATTTGGACCAAGTGGAGAAGGGTATCCTGGCACTAAAGGAAGAACACCTGATTATAATCGTAGTTTAGGTATATTTCATGTAACTCCAGCAGGCTATCGCTTTTTTGACCCAGAAAATGATACAAGATATGCCCATAATTTTGTGCATGTTGGGTATGCACTTCTGGCTGTTAAAGATTACAAACCACTACCTATTTCTAATCCAGATTTGAGAGTTAGTTATAATGTGGGTGATACTGTGATAGCTTCAAGACCATGGAATAGACCGGCTCTTAAATTAGAAGAGAGAGGCGTAGATTTAGGAGGTAAGAAAAATTATTCTGTAATCAATACGGATGAGTTTGGAGGAGGCTATCCTATTGATAACTCTGGATTACCAATTGCTCCAGCCTTAATGTGGAAGTTCTGGCAACCTGGAATTCCTTACGGTGATGGCTATGGTACCTTCAATGAAGCAATTTTCCGTTCGGCAGAGGCTTATTTGATTGCTGCTGAAGCAATCGTAAAAGGTGCAAAAGGTGGTAAACTAGGTACCGCTGATGTTTATTATAATAAAGTGCTTGATCGTGCTTTGGGTGCTAAAAAAGGAACAGAGCCTTTGGCAGCAGCAGCTCCTGGGGATCAAAAATCTTTAAGTACTGCTTCTTATAGAGCAACATTGTCTAATATTTCTGTGGATTTAATTTTAGATGAAAGAGCCAGAGAGCTATTTGGTGAATTTAACAGATGGTTTGATTTAAAACGTACTGGTAAATTGGTTGAGCGTGTGAAAAAGTATAATCCTTGGACAAAAGGACAGTCCATTTCTGATGTTCATAACTTAAAACCTATTCCCCAGGGAGAGATAGATTTGTCATTTCCTAAAATGACGCAAAATTCAGGTTATTAAGTCAAGACTAAAAGAGAGGAAGAAGATTCTTCCTCTCTTTTTTTAATTCTTCTTTAAATCTAAAAACTAACCTTGTTTAATTAATCAGGAAGTGCTCCTGATCAATTAAAAATTTAGGTACCCTAGCTGAAAATATAACGTGAAAAAATATCCTATTATAGTGATACTGGCTATGCTTTGTAGCAATATCACCACGCATGCTCAATGGAAAAACCTGTTCAATGGGACAGATTTAAAAGGTTTTGTAAAGCGAAATGGCACTGCCGATTATAAAGTAATAGACCACACAATAGTTGGAATTTCCCAATTGAATACCCCGAATTCATTTTTATGTACCGAAGCAGAATACGGTGATTTTGTATTAGAACTAGAGGTCAAAATAGAAAGGGGTCTCAATTCTGGTATTCAAATTAGAAGCATAAGCGACCCAAATGTGATGGCTGGAAAAGTACATGGCTATCAGGTTGAGATTGAATCTGGCGATAGAGCGTGGAGTGGTGGTATCTTTGACGAAGGGCGTACGGGATGGCTATACCCATTATCCATTAATCAAAAAGGACGACAAGCATTCAAGAAAGGAGAATGGAATAAATACCATATAGAAGCCACAGGTCAAAGTATTAAAACTTGGGTAAATGGCGTTCCTTGTGCTAATCTTATAGATCCGCAAACGGCTAGAGGTTTTATTGCATTTCAAGTGCACGCCATTAAGAAACCCGAACAAGTTGGCTTAACTGTACAATGGAAAAACATCAGAATTGCTACCGAAAATCTTGATAAGGTTAGGATAAAAGACGGTGAGCAAGCTCAGGAAGTAAGTTATTTGCATAATCAACTTTCTGAAAATGAGATAAAAAATGGCTGGAAATTACTCTGGGATGGCAAAACTTCTGCCGGTTGGAAAATAGCCAATGGCAATGCTTTTCCGAAGGATGGTTGGAGCATGGAAGATGGCGTTTTGACCGTTTTAGGTTCAAAAAAAGACGCTGTTCGTAAGGGTGGTGATATAGAAACGGTCGAGGAATTTTCAAATTTTGAGCTCGAAATGGATTTCAAAGTGTCCACAGGTGGAAATAGCGGCTTAAAATACTTTGTAGTAGATGATCCAAATAAAAAACCAGGAACGGGTTTAGGCCCTGAATTTCAAATCTTAGATGATAAAGTGCATCCTGATGCCAAAGAAGGTGTAAATGGCAACCGCACCACAGGCTCTCTTTACGACCTTATTACAGCAGAAAATCTATCAGAAAATGATAGCAATAAGCGGATTCACGGGCCAGATAAATGGAACAGATTACGCTTGGTTGTAAAAGATGGTCAAGTGGAACATTGGGTCAATAACCTTAAGATGGTGGAGTACGACCGTCATTCACAGATTTTCAGAAACCTGATACTAAAGAGTAAGTACAGTAAATATCCCGATTTTGCTCAAGCACCATCGGGTCATTTATTGCTGCAAGACCATGGCGATGAAGTACACTTTAGAAGTATCAAAATTAGAGCCTTATAATTATTTCTTAAATTGAAATAAAAAAACTTATCAACCTTAAAATGAAAAGAAGAGAATTTGTATCCATAAGCACATTATCATTGGGTATGTTACCAATTTTAGGTTTTGCGAACAGTAGCGACAGAGCAGAAAACAAACCAAAATGGATAGTTGATTTGATAAAACTCAATGATACATCCATCACCGATTTATTGAAATATCAAATTCTAGATAAAAAATCAAAACACCATGGCGGGCTAAAAGATGGCGAGGATATTCCAAATCCTCATTCTACAAATGCACTCATTTCTCGTGGGATAATTGGTTTTACTAATTTAGAATCATCCTTTTATAAGTCAGCAGATTTAAAGACTAAAATGATTTTGGCAGCAAAATATTTGCGACAAATTCAACATGCCGATGGAACCATCGACCTTTTAAGTACTAATTTTCATTCTACGCCTGATACAGGATTTATCGTAGAAAGGGTTACCACAAGTTGTGAATTATTAAAACAAGCCAACATTAAAGAATCGGACGAGCTTTTTGCAGAGTTAAAAGCCTTTTTATTAGCAGCAGGTGAAGCCCTAAGTATCGGTGGTATTCACACGCCAAATCATCGATGGGTAGTCGCAGCCGCTTTAACGAAAATCAATAACCTTTGGCCAAATCCAAAATATATTAATCGTGCTGAACAATGGCTGGCCGAAAATATTGATTTAGATTCTGATGGTCAGTACACCGAAAAAAGTACAGGTGTTTATTCATCGGTTGTCAACAAAGCACTGATAGCCGTTGCCAACGGTCTTAATAAGCCTGAATTGTTAGATTTTGTGCGAAAAAATCTGAAAATGACCATGTATTTTGTTCATCCAAATGGCGAAGTCGTTACCGACGCATCAAACAGACAAGACAAGGGGGGGGTAAGTACATTTGAGAACTACTATTATGCCTATAGATTCATGGCCATTTTGGATCATAATCCTGAATTTGCAGCCATGTGTCAAATGATAGAGAAAAATTATTTTAAAAAAACTATCGGAGATTTAGATCATTTTTTAGAGGAAAAATTTCTTTGGAAAAACCTACCTGAGGTAAGGCCGTTTGAAACAAGTTATGCCAAGTTGTTCCCTTATTCCAAATTAGCTCGCATTCGACGTGATTCTTGGGATGCAACATTGCTTATCAATAATCCGAACTTTCTGACTTTTCATAAAAACAATGCTATTTTACAAGGAATGCGTATCAATGCTTCCTTCTTTGGCAAAGGTCAATTTCAATCCCCAACTATTTCTCAAGAAGGTGATATATGGGTAATGACTAATAAGTTGGAGGGGCCATATTTTCAACCGGTAAGTAAAGATAAAATTGACCCTAAAGGAGATTGGGGAAATATGCCAAAAAGTATTCGCCGCCAAAGTGAGGTACAATATTTAGAATCTACCATTAGCATCAAAGAAATATCAGGCGGCTTAGAAGTTGAATTTGATCTACACGGGACAGATGGGGTACCTGTTTCATTGGAATTGATATTCAGAGCTGGCGGTGAATTAACAGGCGTTCAGCAATCTGCAAAAGAGCCAAATGCCTACTTACTCAGTGAAAATCAAGCAACATATACGCTTGGAAATGATAGTATAAAATTTGGGCCGGGTAAATTAGAGCATAAAGGCTTGCATTTAAGAGGGGGCTTGCCAGGAGATCCTAGTTCTCCTTCGGTTTATTTGACTGGTTTTACACCATTTAAGCACGTAATCACTTTGAAATAAGCGAAGCTTAAATTTTGATATTTATTGAACAGACTTAAATGAAGAGGGATTTTTTTTGATTTTACAATGACAGTAAGCCCTCGTCATAAAGGAAGTTTCAGTTTGTATCAGAACCATTTACTTTGACACAGTTACATTTCTTAAATGCGAAAATCGTATGAAAAAAACCAATTTTATAGTGCTCTATTTTATGCTAATGGTGTCAAATGCCATCGGCCAAAAACGCCCAAATGTTATTTATATCCTTGCCGATGATTTAGGTATCGGCGATGTGTCATGCTATAATCCTAAAGGTAAAATCATGACACCCAATATAGATAAATTGGCTCATGAGGGTGTTCGGTTTACAGATGCTCACACTACGTCATCGGTTTGTACACCCACCCGATATGGCATTATGACTGGCCGTTACAATTGGCGTACTACCATGAAAAGGGGCGTTTTACATGGTTATGATACACCTTTGATTGATCCCAAAAGAGAAACCGTGGCCTCATTTATGAAGAAACAGGGCTACGAAACGGGTATTGTAGGTAAATGGCATTTAGGCTGGAATTGGTCGGGTGTCGAAGGTGGTGAAAAAAATGTTGATTTCTCAAAACCGGTGGAAAATGGCCCCAATAGTCTTGGCTTTAATTACTCCTTTTGCATACCGGCTTCCTTGGATATGCCTCCATATGCTTATGTTGAAAACGGAAGCTGCACCACTGTTCCAAAAGACACTTGTTTGGCAAGAAATGGGATAGCATTGTATCGTGCCGGTATAGAAGCACCTGATTTTAAGCCCGAAGAAGTTCTAGGGAAATTTACGGAAAAAGCCCTCAGTTTTATCAATCAAAATGCGAACAAGGAGCAACCATTTTTCTTGTATTTTCCTTTGGCAGCACCTCATACGCCTATTTTGCCTCTTGGTGAGTTTGTAGGAAAAAGCGGTGTTTCACCCTACGGAGACTTTGTTTTAATGGTAGATGATGTGGTAAGACAAGTAGTAGAAACCTTGAAAGCTAAAGGGATATACGAAAATACCCTAATTGTTTTTGCTTCTGATAATGGTTTTGCCCCTGCAGCAAATACTCAGGCTCAGCTCGAAAAAGGGCATTACCCGTCCATTGACTTCCGCGGCTATAAAACAGATATTTATGAAGGAGGGCATCATGTGCCATTTATTGTTTCTGGGGGATATACTGCTCAAAAGCAAAAAATCAGTAATCAGTTTGTATGCACGACAGATTTATTTCGGACGCTTTCAGAACTCACTAAAACACCACTAAACGACTATACCGCTGAAGATAGTTATAGTTTCTTGTCTGAGGTAACAGGCAAAAAAACAAAGTATCCAAAACGTGAGGCCATTATTCATCATTCGTCAAACGGCTTTTTTGCCATACGACAAGATAACTGGAAATTGATTATGTGTTCACATTCGGGTGGAAATGGGTTTCCCAAAGAAATAAGCGAAGAAGCAAAAGCGATGCCTCCCATTCAGTTGTATGATTTATCAAAAGACATAGCCGAAACTCAAAATGTATATGATAAAAACCCTGCAGTCGTAAAGGAATTGACAGATTTGCTGACAAAATACCTCAAAAATGGACGCAGTACAGTTGGCAAAAATCAAACGAATGATGGGCCTAGTCATTGGAGTCAATTAACTTGGCTGAAGCAATGAATGAATTAAATTGTAAAAAATATCAAAAGATACTAACACTGATTTTAATCATGTTTGGTATCTCAACCTCTCTTTTAGCTCAAAGGCGATTTGAAAGGCCTGCCTTAAAAAAAAGCAATATTGAAGTGCCACATACAAGAACAATTCAATGGTCTGAAAAATCGGCTCTGTCGGATTCCATTATATCAACTTGGGCAAACTTAAACCTTAATCAAGGCGATGAAAAAGTAAAAAATCCGCGAGTTTTGATGGCTAAACTATGGATGAAAAAAGACCTTGAAGAAGTCAATAATACCATCCTAAATACAACAGTAAGGGGCGTCTCAGGAAGCAAATGGAAATTGAATCCAAAGGGAGACTATGATTTTACGGAAACCGTTTTGATTACTATTTTATATCTTTTTGGTGACAAGCCAGATATTCTTTTTCCTGAGACAACGGAATATTTGGTAAATACCTTGCTCATTGATGAAGGCCATAAATTCAGATATTATACGCTTGGTACGCTCAAACTTATACGTGAAACGGAAAATCACATTTTAATGACAGAGGGTTCCAGATATTTGAAAAACAAATGGTTAATGAGCCATGGCAGCCAAAACCCGATCTATGACAACACTAAAAATGGCATGGAAAGCAGAATTTTGAAATTCTTGGTCGAAATGCAAATGGCTGGTCTTTATGAATTTAATTCTTTGCCCTATAGTGGTTATACAATTACAGCATTGCTCAATTTGGAAGCTTTTGGGTCAGAAAAAGTTAGAACAGAAGCTCGCAATACGCTTGACTATATGGGCTGGTGTTTTGCTCTTGGAAGCTACCAATACAAGTATTTTCCGCCTATGCGACGTAGAATTGATAAGGCTAAATTTAAAGAATTGACTACGGATTATCATTCAATCTTTATGCAAACTTGGATGAGCTTTGGTCCAAACGCAAAAGTTGATTATAACCAAAAAATCAAGAGCGTTCATGCTCTAATGGCTTCAACTATGCCATATCGTCCTACGGACAAGGTTGCCAAAATGCTGCTTGAAAAGGAAAATGGTTATTTCGTAAAACTAGGACATGGAAAAAAATCTTGTCCCGAAATTTACACCGCTGGCAAGCACTTTTTACTTTCGGCAGGAGGGGGCAATCAAGGGAAATATTCACAGATTCTGCCTCGGCCTACCATGCTTTTTTTAGACGACAATGCAAAAATGGTCAATGATGCCTTTCATCTTTTTGGTCCAACAAACGATTTCTACAAATGGAATAATACGGGAGTTTACGAAAACTTTGCTTGTGCGGCAGGGAAAGTTTTTGTTCCAGAAGGTTTTCAACCTATTGTACAAAATGCCATTTGGTCAATTTATGATACTAAAAATCAAGTACAAATAGCCGTTCATTCTTCCCTAAATCTAGGAATTGTGCTAGTTTTTGAAAATGAAAATTCAAAAGAACTTGCTCAAAAACTATTAGACTTAAACCCCAATGCTGAAAATCTGAAAACAAAAATTCATTTACCAAACGGCTCGCAAATAGATTATGACGTACTTGCTCCCAAGGATAAGTGGGTTATTAAATCAGTTGACGGAAATGCTGTAAACAGGAATTTTGGGAGATGGGCATTAATCGATGGAGCATTAAAAAATAAAACATTATGAATAAATTACTAATTATTACGCTCTTAGTTTTCACTTTCTTACAACCCGTTCTGGCCCAAAAACAAGAACTGATTTCAAAGCAATATAGCTACAAAACGCTTTCGTCCTATCAAAAATCTTTGCTGGAAGATATGATAGCCTTAGATTATTCCAAAGGTGCTGAAATTACAACATCATTGTCGGATGGTGCAAGCTTGAGAAGTATTACCCGTTTGGCAGAAGCACTTCTTTTTAGAAATCAAAATGATGACACTGAAAATGCGATAACGATTATCAAATGGATTCTGAAATATCAGTATCAGGATGAAAAAAGTCCCTATTATGGCATGTGGCAAACAAACGCCATCAATGATCGATTAGACCAAAATTGGAGGGAATTTATCGGTTGTGATTTGATTGTTATCTACCATCATTACAAAAATATTTTGCCTTCAGAAGTAGTAAAGGACATCGAAGTTGGCTTGGTTCATGCGGCCAAAGGAGCAATGAAAAGGGATGTTACACCGTTTTATAGTAACATTTCCATTATGAGTGCTTTTTTAATGGAATATGTGGGTACCGCTTTTAAAAATGAAGCATTAAGAGTTGCAGGACTTAAAAAAGCGAAAGATATTTTTGCTTTGCATCAATCTCATAACTCTTTTAGTGAGTACAATTCTCCGACTTACTATGGTGTGACGCTCATCGGAATTGCGATGTGGCGAGAGTTGGCTTTTTCTGATGAAATGAAAACGATGGGAAAAACCCTTGAAAAGGCACTTTGGCATGAAACAGCTACGCTTTACAATGCTAATTTACAAAATATTGTCGGTCCGTATTTCAGGGCTTATGGAATGGATATGCAGAAACACAATGCCATCATCGGACTGTGGATTGCGATTGCATTGGATGATAAAAAACGCTCACCCATTCCAGGGAAAAATGGAGAAAAGAATGGAGAAATGAGTAATCTAGCTACCATTTTCCATCTTGGGCTTTCGGTGTCCAAATCCGATTTAGCAGAATTTAAGTCCTTTTCAAAACCGCGATATGTTTCAAAAATTGTTCCTAGTAACTATATAGGTGATTCACTCAAAAAGGCGACGCATTTTATAGAAAAAGACTGGATGATGGGTGGATTATGGGGCAACAGAAGAAAGTGGGCTCAAATAAAAACAGGTACCATGCATTGGAAAGCCGAAGATGGAAGCATTGGCTGGTTATTGATTCCAGGCAATGGTCAAACTAATGTCCAGGTAAATGAGAAACAAATGGGTGTTTATTTGGCAGACAAAAACACCACAGAAATAGAACTGTTTGTCTATGCTAATAAAATTTCGACGAGCGATTTTTCAGATAAATCTTGGAAACCTTCAGGCATCAGTTTAGGCATTAATACGAGTCTAAAGAGTACTTTTGCCGAAGCCACCAAATCGGAGCTCCTGAAACTATCCATAGAGAATTCAAAGGAATATCCATTTATTATGCGTGTGGTTTATGAAGTGCCAAGTGATTGGGATCTAGATAAACCTTTATTGGAAATTGTACCTAAGAAACAATAGAAACTGACTTCGAGACAGAGCTTTAGTTGTTTTTTTCCAAGCATTCCGCATCATGGAGCCATGATTTGTACTCAAGTGTGAATTCCTATATATTATAATAAAATCATTCATAAAAAATGAACAAAAGATTAATAAAACCTGCATTCTACTCATTTATACTATTTTATATATGCATTATGGGATTTCAGGTAATTTCATATAATGAACCTACCTTTTCCCTAAAGGACTATCAAATAGAAGAAGGTTTTGAACTAAGTTTAACCGCTTCCGAACCATTTTTGAAAGCACCCGTGAGTATAGACTTTGATGATAAAGGGAGAATTTGGGTGGTAGAAATGATTGGCTATATGCCAAACCTCGAAGGTATTGGAGAGGATTTGCCAAGCGGCAGAATTAGCATTTTGGAAGATTTAGATAATGATGGTGTCATTGACCATTCCAAGGTGTTTTTGGATCAACTTGTCTTGCCACGTGGACTGGCTCATGTTTATGGCGGCCTTTTATATGTCGATGGTCCCAAGCTTTGGTTCGTTGAGATAAAGAAGGATAAACCCGGTAAGAAAACCTTAGTGGATCCTATTTATGCAGAAGGAGGCAATGTGGAACATTCGTCGAACGGCTTAATGATGAATATTGACAACTGGATATACAACGCCAAGTATAATTTTAGGTATCAACTTAAAAATGGTAAATGGGTAAAGGAACCGACTTCTTATCGTGGTCAATGGGGTATTACAAAAGATAATTTTGGGCGACTTTACTTCAATAGTAATTCCACGCAGTTTAAGGGTGATTTTGTTCTACCAAACAAAGCAATTCAGAACAAGTATTTTAAACCAGAAATAGCCGAAAATCAAAAGTTAGCCAGCGATCGCGTTTTCCCAATTCATCAAACATCGGTAAATCGAGGGTATCAAAAAGGTATTTTAGATGAAAGGGGTTATTTGATAAATGTTACCGCTGCTTGTGGCCCATTGATTTATCGTGGTGGAGCTTTTCAAGAAATACACAATCAAAATGCGTTTGCTTGTGTACCAGAAGCTAACCTTATTAAACGCAATGTTCTGACTTTTGAAAATACGCAGACCTCAGGAGAACAAGCTACGGAAGGTAAAGAGTTTATTGCCTCTACAGACGAAGGCTTCCGACCGGTAAACTTGTTTAATGGACCAGATGGAGCTATTTATGTGGTAGATATGCACAGAGGTATTATTCAGCATAAAGCATATATTTCTCAGTACTTGACAGAGCAGCTCGGTCTTAAAAGATTGGATACATTACAGAATGCTGGACGAATTTTGAAAATCACAAACAAAGCAGGTAAGCTTAACGCAGTACCAGATTTGTCTAAGGCTTCAAGCCAAGAATTAGTGGCCTTTCTAAGCCATTCTAATGGCTGGATAAGAGACCGTTCTCAACAATTATTGATTCAAAAGAAAGATCGTTCGGTGCTTAAAGATTTGATTAATTTGGCTCAGACTGATAATGAGTTTTCAACCGCCATTCATGCTCTTTATGTGCTTGAAGGCTTAAATTCGCTAACTTTTAGTACTTTAAGCAACATTATAAACCAATCCAGGCAGCCTGAAACCGTGGCTCATGCTCTAGGGCTTTTAGAGCGATTTGCTTCGTCGCGAAATGTGTCAAAAATGAAGGAAGTTTCTTCACAACTATTGGCTCGTAATAATGAAGTTATTGACCTTTACTTGTCCATGTCGCTGAGTAGCTGGCTCAAATACTCAGAAGCTACGTTTTTACCGATGCTAGCACAAATTGACAAAAAGTACGAGACTCAAAAAATCTTTCAAGAGGCTATCGTAAGTAGCTTAGAAGGTATAGAAGAGAAGTATACGAATACAATGAATCCTACTGCGGGGCTAAAAAGCAGTTTATCAATTGCAATCGATAATCACAAGAACGAGGAATTAAATTCAATTTTTGTGAAGGAAAAAAATGTTTTGGATCCACGTACGAAAGGCCTGCAGCTTTACCGAAGTATTTGTGCCACATGTCATGCCGTAGACGGAAAAGGAATTCAAGACTTGGCACCACCACTTAAAGGATCCGAGTATATCGATGGCTCTATGAAACGACTGGCCGCAATTATTTTACATGGAATTAGCGGGCCTATTCATGTAGATGGAAAATTGTATGAATTAAACAACGATATGCCTGGCCTGATAAATAACAATGAAATTTCAGATCAGGATATTGCCGATATTATCAGATTTACACAAAATGCCTTTGCTAAAGCAGGAAAAGGTATAAAAGCAGAAGATGTAAAAAAAATGAGAGATAAAAAGCCTATAGGTAGCGATGTTTTTAATGAGAAGCAGCTTCTGCAAACTGATTTTGAAAAATAAGAAAGTAGCTTAGTTTTTGTTAGCGATTTTACCTTTTGGAGCCTTTGTCTTATCCTGAATAGGCTTTAGGTTAAAAATCTAATTTATAGAATCCAGTTGACATTTGTTGACTGGATTTTTGTTTTTGTAGGTTCTGATTTGAACCGGCCTTTTGTTTTATAAGAGCTTTGGGTTTTACGATATGAAAGGATGCTGTCTATTGCATATAATAAACCTATAAAAAAGTATTGATAGTTTGGCCACGAAGAATTCGGTTACTCTTGCTATAAACCTTGAACTTTCACTTTTAGTGTTTGATTTAGATAGTATGCGTTTATACTTTAAGGCTCTACGGTTACAATAATCCTTTGGTAGCGAGTTACGGAAGGGGTTGCATGGTCTGCTATGGCTAGAATAATATGGATAGTGCCTAATCTGGCATTGCTTGGAGCAGGCCTACTTTCAGGATTGAAAAGTGGCGTTTATAAGGATATGGAGCAATTGAAGGATTTCTGTCAAAAGAGTAAGAATAGGGTGGAGCCTGATTTAGAAAATCTTTCTGCGGTAAAGGCATATGAGGGTTGGCAAAGCTTAATTGCACATATGGGTTAGTTCTTTCTTAATTCAGAAGGGTTATACCCCATTTTTTGTTTAAAAATTCTGGAGAAATAGGACTCTGATTCAAACCCAGAATTATAGGCGATTTCAGAAAGCGTAAGGCTACTGTTTTGTATTTGTTGCTCTGCTTTTCTGAGTTTCAGTAACAGTTGATATTGATTTGGAGATGTGCCTGTAACTTCCTTGAAAGTTTTTCTAAACCAAACGTAGCTCACATTTTGTTGAGCTGAAATGGCCTTGAAGTCCAAAACTTGATTCCATTTTTCGTGAATTTCTGCTATTGCGGCTTCTATTAAGCTCTCTTTTTTGGTACGTTTCTTTTTGGTTATCAGTGCTGAGGCGTAAACTATCCCCAAAAGCTGAATAATAAGAAAGGAAGAGAATTTTCTGAAGGAGTCGTCTTTGTTTTCTACGGCTTTTAGCAGCTTGGAAAAAGTATCGGTAAACTCAGAGTTAAACCCAACTTTAATGATGGGATGCTGCGGGCTAAAACACTCTTGTTCTAACAAATAATGAGCATAGTTTCCCGAAAAGCCAATCCAATATTCTTCCCATCCAGTATCTTCTTTTGGTTTATATCTATGCCAAACCCTTGGATAAAGTAATATGACCGTGCCTGCATCTATTTCTTGCGGCTTCATTCCATTAGCTTCGAAATAGCCGCTACCCGTCGGGATGTAAAGAATCTGATACTCTTGGAGGCTTCTTCCTTTCTCCCATTCGAAATAATAATGGTCTGGGTGACTTAAATCTGGGTAGTTTAGGTTTTTGGGATGGATATGATGTCCAAGGTTTAAAATACTTATTCCCAGGTCAGTATCTGCTTCTTTATCTACTAAATCAAAATACTTTCTAAATGTCTTCATATCATTTTGTGCAAGACTATTATCAAAACAGGCAAGGATTATGTCTTAAAAGTACCATTACTTTGTAATATGATGATATATCTGACAGAAATATCCGTCTTAAGTTTATCTTTTTGATAAAACTATTATATGTTTCCGGAATGATTATTTAATGTGTGTAATGTTTGCATGACTTGTTCTATTAGATATATTGAGACCTATTGAATAAAAAACGATATGATAAAAAACATTTTCTCCTTGTTTCTTTCTTGTCTCTTGCTGCAGGGCTGTCAAAAAGGCGTTTCTATCATTCTTTTGAAAACAGAAAATCTAGAAACCCCTTTAGGTATAGATATCCGGAATCCTCATTTTAGCTGGCAAATGGAGGTCATCAATAATGAAAGAAACCAATATCAGTCGGCTTATCAAATTATAGTTAAAGATGCGTCTGGAAAATTGGTTTGGGATTCAGAAAAAGTGACGTCCGATATTGCTAATGATATTGAATACGCAGGAGAAGAATTAATACCGACCACAAAATACGATTGGACGGTTAAGGTTTGGGATAAAGATGGGACTTTAATGACCAATGCCTCTTGGTTCGAAACAGGATTGTTAAATCCTGATATTTCCGCATGGGATGGTGCCAAATGGATAGGTGGTGGAGATGAAGATTTGGTGTTTTATTCACACTATTTATCGGTTTTTAAATTTCAGTATGGTATTCAGCTTGATGCTGAAAGTAAGACTACCAAAGCCGCCTTTCTTTTTGGAGGAAACGACAGCAGACTAGTCAATGCCAATTTAAATTTAATGGGCATGGAAAATGCCAAAAATGAATCTTATGTGGCTTTTGAAATTGACATTTCAGCTTTAGAAGCATCTTCCAAAGGAATTGCTAAGTTGAACGTATACAGAGTAGGGTATAGTAAACAAGATTCTACTAATGCACCTTTTAAGACTTTTGAGATTCCTAGGAGCCTTGTCAATCAAAAGAATAGGTATGCTAAACATACCTTTTATGCTGAGTGTAACTTTGGATTATTCCGTATTTATGTGGACGGCAAAAATAGTGGTAACCTGTTAAAAGAAAAGGGGGCAGCACCAGTTACTAGATTTAGCTCACCGGGTATAAATCTTAACCCTATAGGTAGTGGAAACAATTTCATCAGTTTCCCCATGTTGGCAGATATAGGCTTTAAGGTTTCCGAGGGTCAAAAAGCCATTTTTTCAGATGTAGAAATTATGAATTTCAGACTGCCGTCCAACACACTTTTTAAGGAAGACCTTTCAACACAAGAGAGCATTTTTAAAGGCGAAAATGTGGCAATAGAAAACGAAAGTTATGTGATAAATGGCGGTGAAGTGTTACTGGTAGATCCAAGTCAAAATGGAGCTCCAATGCTGAGAACCGGTTTTGATTTAGAAAGTAAGGAGATAGCTAAAGCCCGACTATATGTAACCGCTAGGGGTATTTATGAAATGTATATAAATGGTCAAAAAGTCAGTCAAGACTATTTTAATCCAGGGCTTACGCAGTACAACAAAACCCAAATGTATCAAACCTATGATTTGACACAAGCTTTAAATGCTGGTCAGACCAATGTCTTGGGAGCATGGCTTAGTGAAGGCTGGTGGTCCGGAAATATTACGTATTCCGGTGAAAACTGGAATTACTTTGGCGATCGCCAATCTTTATTGTCAAAACTCGTGGTGAGCTATAAAGATGGCACAGAGCAAACGATAGTTTCTAATCCAGCGTCTTGGCAGTTTTTTAATGAAGGTCCAGTGATTTACGGTTCGTTTTTCCAAGGCGAAGTTTACGATGCCACCAAAGAAGTTGCGGTACTGGGTTGGTCTACACCGGAATACAACAGTTCTAAATGGAAGGCGGCGGTGGAAGTACCTCTTAATGGTACTACTAACCAAGAAGATTTCACAGATTTCATGGGTAATAAACACCGTCTTAATTATGACAAACAGGAACTGGTTGGTCAGCTGGGTAGAAATGCCCGTGTAGTGAAATTAATGCCATGTATAGGTGTGGAAGAAGTTAGACCAAATGTTTACGTGTACGACATGGGGCAAAATATGGTGGGGTTTCCTCAGATAAACATGAAAGGTGGTACCATAGGAAATGTTGTTACTTTACGTTATTCTGAGGTGAAATATCCTGATTTAAAGGATTACGAAGGCAACGAAGGTATGGTGATGATGGAAAATATTCGGGCTGCCCTTACTCAAGATAAATACATTCTAAGAGGCGGCAACGAAACCATAGAACCTCGCTTTACTTTTCATGGTTACCGTTATTTAGAAATTACGGGAATTAAGTCTGCCATTCCTGTGGCGGATGTAAAAGGCATGGTCATTAGTTCCGTAGACGAGTTGGCTTCTTCTTATACCACTTCAAATGAAAAAGTCAATAAACTTTGGGAAAACATCACATGGTCATTAAGAAGCAATTTTTTGTCTATTCCAACAGACACGCCGGCTAGAAACGAAAGAATGGGTTGGGGTGGCGATATTTCTGTTTTTGCTAAATCAGCGACTTATCTTACAGATGCCAATTTGTTTTTAAGAAGGCACTTGTTAAACATGCGTGATGTGCAGTTTGACTCCGGTCGTTTTACAGATGTAGCACCCATGGGTGGTGGTTTTGGTGGAACGCTTTGGGGAAGTGCTGGGATAGTGGTGGCATGGGAAACCTACCGTCAATATGGAGATATAGAGCTTTTGAAAGAGCATTATCCCGCCATGAAAAAGTATTTGGCTTTCTTAGAAACCAAAATTAACAGCGAAGGCATTCTAAATGAAGGGCCTCTGGGTGACTGGCTAAGCCCTGAAGGAAACCGAAACGATAATACGCTTTTTTGGATGTCCTATTTTGCTTATGATTTAGAAATAGTTTCAAAAATGGCAAAGGTCTTAGGTCAAAACAAAGAAGCAGAGAAATACCTCAATCGCAGTGCCGATATCAAGGCCAAATTTAATGAGGTTTATGTAGATGCCGAAACGCATAAGACCGTGAGGTCAGGTGTAAAAACCATGTTTATTGGTCCTCCAAATGAGGCTGCGAAAGTGGTCAAATTAGCCAAGGGCGACTTGATTGACACACAGGCTTCCTATGCCATTCCTTTGGCATTAGGAACTTTTAATAAAGCCAATAAACCATATGCCGTAAAGCATTTAACGGAGACCATCCAAAGAAAAAATACTGACGACCAAGGTCAAGAACTCCCTGAATACTCCTTAATGACGGGTTTTATTGGCACAGCATCCATTATGGAAGCATTGGCGAAAAATGGTAAAGATAAAGAGGCTTATACATTGCTTCAGCAGGAGTCTTATCCTTCATGGCTTTATTCTGTGGTTAATGGTGCCACATCTATTTGGGAGCGGTTAAACTCTTATACGGTAGAAAAAGGTTTTGGAGGCAACAACAGTATGAACTCCTTTAATCACTATTCCTTTGGCTCAGTGGCGGCTTGGATGTATAACTATTCACTGGGCATTCAACGTGACCCAGAGGTGGCTGGTTTTAAACGTTTCATTTTAAAACCTACGCCAGACCCAACTAAAAAAATGACTTATGCCAAGGGTCATTACGACTCCAATTATGGTAGAATTCGGAGTGGATGGGAAGTCATGGAAAACAAATGGATTTATGAAGCCACCGTTCCTGCCAACTCCTCTGCGGTGCTTTATTTACCAGTTCATGACGTAGATAAAGTAACAGAAGGTGGTAAGTCTGTGATGGACTGGGAGGGGATAATTATTGAGCAAGGCTTAATAAAAATACCCTTAGCATCTGGTCAATACTTTTTTGAAATTAACGATCCTTTATAAAAATATTAATAGTCTTAAAACCTAATTTAATCAAACTACTCTAAATTTTATGTCGAAATTCAAACACGTGTCTTATTTATGGGATGAGGCTGAAGCCGCAAAAATTGATAACGAAGTCGATTTGTTCATTTATCGTTCTAACCTGCTGGGTGCAGACTTAAGATTGACCAATTATGGTGGTGGAAACACCTCTGTGAAGGTTATTGATAAAGACCCCTTGACAGGTCAGGATGTAGAAGTGATGTGGATTAAGGGCTCAGGTGGAGATATCGGAACGCTTAAAAAATCTGGCTGTGCCGCATTATATATGGAGCGTTTAATGAACCTAGAGCATGTTTATAAGGGTATTGAGCATGAAGATAAAATGGTGGCATTGTTTAATCATTGCATCTTCGATTTAGACTCAAAAGCACCGTCTATTGATACGCCATTACATGGCTTTTTGCCTTTCAAACACATTGACCATTTACATCCAGATGCGGCCATAGCTATTGCGGCAGCTAAAGACGGTAAAGAGATTACGGAAAAGCTTTTTGATGGCGAAATAGGATGGGTAGGCTGGCAAAGACCAGGTTTTGATTTGGGTTTACAGTTAAGAGAATGTTTTGAAGAAGCACTTTCAAGAGGTATTACTCTGAAAGGGATTATGCTCGCCTCACATGGCTTATTTACTTGGGGAGATACATCTTACGAAAGTTACGTAAACACCTTAGAGGTGGTAGAAAGATGTGCGGAATACTTGGCATTTAGTTCTGGAAAAAAAGGCCCCGTGTTTGGAGGACAAAAAGTGGAAAGTCTGAATGCTTATGCCCGTAAAAATCAGGCGGCTAAAATTGCTCCAGTTTTACGTGGTTTTTGCTCTGAGAAAAATAGAATGCTAGGTCACTTTACAGATGTGCCAAACGTTTTAGAGTTTATCAATTCGCAGGATTTAGAGAGGTTGGCTCCAATGGGGACTTCTTGCCCAGACCATTTCCTGAGAACAAAAATCTCTCCCTTGGTACTTGAATTAGCTCCAGACGAAGATTTGACAGATTTGGCGGCTCTTAAAGCTAAATTATTACCGGCTTTTGAGGCCTATAGAAAAATGTATGCCGACTATTATGATACCTGCAAACATGACAATTCTCCAGCCATGAGAGATGCCAATCCTGTGGTGATTTTATACCCTGGAGTAGGCATGTTTACTTTCTCAAAAGATAAGAACACAGCCAGATTGGCATCGGAGTATTACATCAATGCTGTCAACGTTATGAAAGGGGCGGAGGCCGTTTCGGAGTATACCTCCTTACCACGTCAGGAAGCTTTCAATATTGAATATTGGCTTTTAGAAGAAGCAAAACTTCAAAGAAGACCGAAACCAAAAGCATTGACAGGAAAAGTGGCTTTAATCACTGGTTCTGGTGGTGGAATAGGGAAGGCTATCGCTAGAAAATTTGCAGAGGAGGGAGCTTGTGTGGTTATTTCTGATATTGATGAAGACAGAATCAAAGAAACGACCGAAGCGTTTATTAAAGAATTTGGTCAAGATTCCGTATCAAATACCCTCTTAGATGTCACCAGTGAGGCCAGTAGCGAGCTGGCTCTGGATGCTGCTGTATTGGCATTTGGTGGCGTGGATATCATCGTTAACAATGCCGGCATTAGCATTTCAAAACCGATAGCAGAACACACCTTGGCAGAATGGGATAGACTGTATGACATTTTGGTAAAGGGACAGTTTATTGTTTCTAAAGCGGCCACGGAAGTTTTAAGAAAGCAAGATATCGGTGGAGATATCGTCAATATTGTTTCTAAAAATGCGGTAGTGGCTGGGCCAAATAATGCAGGATACGGTTCTGCAAAAGCGGCTCAAGCTCATTTGACCCGTTTATTAGCAGCGGAACTTGGACCAGATAAAATCAGAGTAAATACCATTAATCCTGACGCGGTAATTTCTGACTCAAACATCTGGAAAGGGGGCTGGGGAGAAGGCAGAGCCAAAGCCTACGGAATCACGGTCGACGAGCTTCCTGCATTTTATGCCAAAAGAACGTTACTTAACGAGATTATCTTACCGGAAGATATCGCAAACGCATGTTTTATAGTGGTAGGAGGGATGCTAAACAAAAGCACAGGAAACTCCATCAATGTTGACGGTGGCGTAGCGATGGGTTTTTATAGGTAAGTCCTTATATCAGCATTCGCTGTTTTAGCAAAGCAAAAATTAGAGTTCATACATTTTAGACTTCTTAATTTTTTGATTTGGGAGTTACGAAGGGTGCTTGCTTTTTGGTTACTTTTTTCAGTAAAAAAGTATCGCCCGTCAGGCAAAGGCAACGTAGAATTAGATATAGAAGAAAGCTTAGAGAAATAATATTTTAAGAAATGAAAATTAGCAAAGAACTAATAGGCAATCATAATGCCGATTTAAGCAGTAAGCATGACACAAAACTTCGGTTTACGACCTCTGAGGTAGCAAATACGGAAGCAATTATAGAAAAACTCATGGCGTTTCAGATCGCTATTCCTTCTTGGGCACTGGGCACTGGTGGAACCAGATTTGGTCGTTTCCCAGGAGGAGGGGAGCCTCGCTCTTTGGAAGAGAAAATAGAAGATGTAGGATTATTGCATAAGTTAAACCAGTCTTCAGGAGCCATTTCATTACACATTCCATGGGATATCCCAGAAGACTATCAGTCTATCAAAACATTGGCAGGAGAACATGGTTTAGCATTTGATGCTGTGAATTCAAATACCTTTCAAGACCAAGCGGTTCAAAAGCATAGCTATAAATTTGGCTCACTGCAGAATGTCAATAAGGCTATTAGAAAACAAGCGGTAGACCATAATATTGAAGTCATAAAACATGGTGTAGGCTTAGGATCTAAATCTTTAACAGTTTGGCTTTCTGACGGTTCTTGCTTTCCTGGCCAATTGAATTTCCGAAAAGCTTATGAAAATACTTTGGAGAGTTTGCAAGAAATTTATGCAGCTCTTCCGTCCGATTGGAAATTGTTTTTGGAGTACAAATCTTATGAGCCAAACTTCTATTCTACCACGGTGGCAGATTGGGGACAGTCGCTGTCTTATGTACAGAAACTAGGAAACAAAGCTTCTACTTTGGTGGATTTGGGACATCATTTGCCAAATGCGAATATAGAGCAGATAGTGGCTCTGCTGCTTATGGAAGAAAAGTTAGGTGGTTTCCATTTTAACGACTCCAAATATGGTGACGATGACTTAACTGCGGGCTGCGTTAAGCCTTATCAGCTATTTTTGATTTTCAATGAATTGGTAGAAGGAATGGATGCCAGAGGCATGAACCACGCCAAAGATTTAGGTTGGATGATAGATGCTTCGCATAATGTAAAAGACCCATTAGAGGACTTATTACAATCTGTGGAAGCCATTATGTTGGCTTACGCCCAAGCACTTTCTGTAGATAGAAAAGCATTAGAAAAAGCACAAGAAGAAAACGATGTGGCTAAAGCCCAAGAGATACTGCAAAACGCTTACAGAACAGATTTAAGAGCTCTGGTGGCAGAAGCCAGACTAAGAACAAACGGTGCCCTTAACCCTGTAGAATTATACAGAAAAACCGGTGTAAGAAATGAATTGATAAAAGAGCGGGGTGCGGTAACAGTAGCCACGGGTCTTTAGCAGGTATTTAGTTAAAACGGTCACTGATGTATTTTTTGGTGACCGTTTTTTTGTGTCTACTTAGGAGTGTAGAGCTCCATCTTAAAGCTTATGTTTCCATCAAAGTTTAGTCGAAATTCAATAGGGGAACGGTTTGTATTTAGCTTAAAAAACTTACAGAAAGAAAGGATTGTTCAAAACCCAGTTCGTAAGTAATTTTACTCTCAAGGAGTGCCGTGGTTGAAGGTTTTCTTTGGTTATATCAATCAATTTGCTGTGAATATGCTGCAGGGTGGTTCATAAGCTTGGAGCGGTATTATAAGGGTTATATTTTGCTTTTATAAATCTTTCTAGCTTGAATTTGTCTGCCATTTTTGTGTGTTTCTATTTTCGGTCTGGTGGCTAGTGTTCCAAATGTTTCAAGCATATATTTTGTTGAAATTTTAATATATTTAAGAAATTAACAAGCCTTTTTTATGAAACGTCGGTCATTTTTTGGAAAAACTTCTGCAGCCTTAATGGGGCTTGGGCTTAGCACCAGTTCTTACGCAAATACACGCAATAAAGGAGACGAAAAACCTTTCAAAGTTTGTGCTACCTTAGACCAAAACAAAGTGTTCTTTTATGCAGAGGTCATCCATGAAGCCATCAAAGTAGTTCATATCACTGATACACATTTGTTTAAAGATGATGAAAGAGGAGTTCCTTATCAAGCGTTTAGTCAGAGAATGGCGAAGGCCTATAACCAAACCACACATTTTCAGTCAAGAGAAGAGACGAATCCAGAAGAGGCTTTTGAACAAGCCTTGGCCTATGCAAAAGCAGTAAAAGCAGATGTGATTACGTTGATTGGCGATATTTTTAGTTTTCCGTCAGAGGCAGCTATAGCGTGGGTACAGTCAAAGCTAAAAGAAACAGGCATTCCTTACATCTATACGGCCGGTAACCATGATTGGCATTATGAAGGCATGGAAGGTACAATGGAGACTTTACGTGATACTTGGATAGAAAAACGATTATTGCCATTATATCAAGGGAATCATCCTTTGATGGCTGCATACGATGTCAAAGGCCTTAGGTTCTTAGCCATAGATAATTCTACCTACCAAATTAACGATGAGCAATTGGCATTTTTTAAAGCACAGATAGCTACTGGAATACCATTGGTTTTATTGGTGCATATTCCCATGTATGCCCCAGGGAAGGGTGTGTCGTTTGGTTGTGGAAATCCGAATTGGGGAGCAGCCACAGACCCAGGTTTTAAAGTAGAAAGGCGGCCTAAATGGCCAGAAAGTGGTCATACGCAAACCACTCTTAATTTTCATAAGGAAGTCTTTGATGCACCCAATCTATTAGGCATTTTTGCTGGACACATTCATCGGAATTCTATGGAAATTATTAAAGGAAAACCACAAATCGTTTCCGATGACAACGCCAGCGGAGCTTATTTGGACATAGACTTTTTACCGATGAAAGCCCAGGATAAGGATTTGCTTTATTAAGAAGACTTCTGTCAAGGAATGGTCATTTATGTCTTACTGTTAAATGCATTTATTTTTTTTAATTCGAGAAGAAAACACAAAGGAGTAAAGCCCACATAGTTGGGTGTTACATAGGTGTTAGTTTTGGTTGTGAACTTTACTTCAGTTGGAGCTTATTTCCTTTTCACAAATCCAGATGTTTCGTACGAATTTTGATTTCCCTTTCTTAGCCACAGTGCAGAAATCAGTAACTTTCAATCCTGAATTTTTGATGATGGTTTCTATGTCTGAGATAGATACTATCACTATGCGGTCGCTTAATTTTGCTGCTGATGCTATGATGTTTAAAGCTATATCGTCGTTTGAATAGGAGTATAAATTGTATGGAAGGTCTATTATAGCGGCATCGTACCGTGTGTCTAAGTCTTTAATATCTGAACAGTATACCTGTGATGGATAGTTATAGTATGACAAGTTTTCTCTGGTATGGCTACACGCTTTCCAATTGATGTCGCACCCGTCTATGTTGAACCCAGAAAAACAGGCTTCTAACATGATGGTACCCACACCACAGCAACCATCTAACAGCTGACGCTTTTCATCACCTTTCGACGCCAGACTCACCAGGGTTTTAGCAATAGTCATGCTAATGGAATTGCTAAAAGAACACGGCTTTTTCTTGTGTTTATGCCAGTCAGGATCATGTTTTATCAAAATCCCGAAATACCACAGGTTTTTATAATGGCAAATTGCGTAAGTGACGGTTGGATTATCAAAATCGGGTTCACCTTCTATGCAATGTCCTACATCTTTTAATTTTTTACGTCTTTCTGCATAGTCTGCCGTATCACCGTCCAAAATCAGGTATTCGGCTTTAAAGCCTTCAACATGAATATTTTCTTCTTCGATGTTTTTTAATAGCTCGGAATAACTTTCTGAAGATGAAATTATGTCAAATCTGTTTTTAATAAACGGACTGACAGTAGGGTCTATTCTGATATCAGAAAACAACACTTTATCCGTTTCTTCTTTATCAAAAATCTGCCTTGATTCTAGCTTACATAATGCTGTATGATGGTAGTCGTATTTGAACGAATATAAGTAGGAAAGATGAGGTGTTGTTATTGCCAAGTTTTGTCGTAATTGCTCCAAAGCTGCGAAATTAAAGTAATTGGTTTGTATATGACTTAAAAAGGCACCTACTTTTTAGTTGTGTTCACAGTTTCTGCTTGAGGAGGCTAGGTCAGAGACCTGATAATTTAAGCCTTTGGACTGATTGAGTTCCATCCCTATTGTAATCGGGTTGGACAGGCAGCACAGCATTTCCCGAGCTTTGTAGAAGGCATATTTAATTGCTTGAGGCAGTTTTATTTTGCGTTTTCAAACGCTTTTAAGCAGGCATCTAAAGGCTTGCCGTTTTCATGGATACATTCACAAAAGTCAAACCCCGCGGCTTCCAATTCCGTATTTATAAACTGTTTTTTACAATCAGATATTGAATTTCGAGGCATAGCTTCATACCCAAATCTGGCTAAAGAAATGGTCAGAGCTACAGCGATAATTACTCCTGCAAAAAATAGAAATGGAAATTTTGTATCGTATTTTGATGGTTTTTGAATGAGGCCAAGGTCTGAGAAATGTCTAAAGGGTAAAAGGTATCGTAGCTTGTCATAATTCCAAACAAGGAGGTATAAATTGGCAAGAACCATTAAAGGTGATGTTATCATAGAACCTTCAAACCTAACGGCACAGGAGAGTAAGCAAATATTTATAATAATTGGAAAGTATAATAATGCTCCAAGCATTGCTGTTCTGGGTATCAGCAATAATATAGCGGCTAAGACTTGAGCAATTCCAATGAAAGTGTAATAATAACCGGTATGATGCAAAGCTTCCAGATAGGCACCCATGGGATGATTGACGGCCAATCCACTAGCGAACCTTTCACCAATAATTTTCACCATTCCTGCAACGATGAAGGCATAGGCTAAAGTCACACGACAAAATATTGAAAATAACCAATACCATCTATTCCCCTTGGCTTCGAGGTAGTATTGCTCGAATGTTGTAATTATTTTCAATCGTTTGTTTCCTAGTAACTGTCAATGGGTTCGGCTACGCATAATTGCTTGTATGCTCTCTTGGCTTTGGAAGCATACTTCAAATTGATAATTCTAAGGCAATTATCAGAGAAGGTAAGAACAGGCATTGACTTATTGCTTCTCTGCGTTCTTATTACTTTGTTCTATTTGACCTTTTCAACTATCAGTACTTTATCGTCAACAAATACGGTGCTATCAATTTTGAAAGATCCTCCTAAATGAACTTTTATATCTTTTCGTTCTCCTTTTTCATTAAAGAGATGTCCCGTTAAATTTGAACTTGTGAATCCATGTTTTTTATCTTGTAATTCACCATTTACAAATAACATCTCTCCACTAAACCAAGTGTTATTAACGCTGATTTCAGAATTTTCATATTTTCCTATCCATTCACTTTTCATCATGACTATTTAGTTTTGTAATAAGTATTGTTACTATGGATGTATAACGGTGGACGACCTAAACATTAAGCATATCCAGCTTATCGCCACAACTAATCTAAGGGATTTGGATTACTTTTTTTAAGTTTCTAATGTTGAAAGGTTGATTTTGTCTGAAAATAAGTCATAATCCAAGTAAGCATGTATGTGTATTTCTTGAGATGAGGTACTTTAAAAGATACTAACCTTAAGCTAAATGAGCTATCGATAAGCTCTCCATAAAATTTCATGTTTGAAATACGGACAGCGTTAAGTATGGCTAAACGCACATGTTAAAGTTGCAAGAGGAGCGGTGTTTAGACCATCTCCCACGAATTGCTCTTTTTCGTTTTGGACTATAATCTTATTGTTTTTAACCACGTTTTTTATGAGATAAACCCCGATATACGATTTCTTCTATAAACGCTCTTGCAGTATGATTTCTTTATCTTTTGGTGAGATGGTATAAATGACATAATTACCTATCGTATCGGTTTTTGCTTTTAAATG
This sequence comes from Arcticibacterium sp., assembly GCF_055134445.1. Taxonomy (NCBI): domain Bacteria; kingdom Pseudomonadati; phylum Bacteroidota; class Cytophagia; order Cytophagales; family Leadbetterellaceae; genus Arcticibacterium; species Arcticibacterium sp. The sequence goes on along the minus strand of NZ_JBSRVI010000082.1, from coordinate 1,572 downwards.
AATTTGACCATTATTAATTGAAACGCTCTCCCAATTTTTAGGTACGTAAGTTTTTAAGGTAATAGGTACATCATATACAAATGGATCAAGAGAAGAGGAGATATTTACCTTTATACTTCTCCCACTCATTTTACTTTTTATTTCTGTGCTTTTACGCTCTCTAATATATTTGGTCACATCTGCAAAAGTGGCGACCCACATTTGCTCTTTTCTTTCATTCTATATATTGAAAATATTCTTCTAATTCTTTTCCTGTTTTTGGCTCCCAACCGATGCCATTTATGCCATGAAATACCAATACCAGCCAAACATTATCCCGAACCAAACATCTATCTATCCATTCTTTCATTTCCCCTAATCCTATATCGGTAAGAGGACCTCTTTGCCATTGTACATACTCTTTTTCCGATTCCTCGGGGCTTTTATTACTCGATCTATTTAGTTCTTCTAGATAAGGTTCCGGCATTCTGTTTCTAAGTGAAGGGTATAGTTTATGAGCATATTTCATTACTCTTTCATTTTCTGTTCCATAGGGACATTCGGCAGAAAATGTATGCTTCTTTCCTAAAAAGTTCTCAATATCCTTTTTACTTTGTTCCAGTTCATACATTAAATTTACTTCATCCAAAACCGCCAATCTAGCATGCGTAACCGTGTGACTAGCTATTTCATGACCCTGTTTGGCATAAATCTTTAAATCTTCCCAAGTGGTGGTATCCACCAAATTATCATGATGTATCACTTGGTCTAAATTTCTTATCTCTCCTTTTCTGATTTTTTGATATCCTTCGTCTAAAAGCTGATAAGCTTCCAATATTTTGCCAGCTTCATAAAGCGAACCTGCCCTAGAATGATAATCTACGGCTTCTGTAGTTCCCGTATAAGCTATGAGTGAAGCCCTTTCAAAAAAGTTTTCTTTATCCGTTTTTATGGAATTTGTCTCTTCGATAATTTCTTCTTTTGGTCGCCCTATGAACTTACCTTCTTTTGAACCATCTATTTTTCCCGTGATGATATAAAAAGTCCCGGGCATTTGAAACTTATCCATAATCGGTTTTGCCACCGTGAATTGATTGATAATCCCGTCATCATAAGTAATTGAAACTGCCGACCTTTTGTCATCTTGCCACTTTGTAATCATGGTAAGTCCTACATTTTCTTCTTTGCAAGAAAAAAACAATCCAATTCCTAGAAGTAGTATTATATTTTTTGACATAATTTTTCGACTTTCTTAATGATTTTCAATTTAATGATCTTTCCTGTATTTGGGCTTATCTACTGGCCAATGTGTTGTTGTAAGCTTCCCCAAAAATAGCAGGAGAAAAGTTAGACATTCAACTAAATCAATGGTAAAAGCAATACACTAAAAATGATTAGAAGCTTAGAACCCGAAAGAGGACCACCAAGACGTATAAAACCAAACTTAACAAAATGGTAGAAAGTAAAAATGGTGGCTCAAAAAAAGTACTCAGCTGGGAGAGGTATGTCTTTGGCTTACATTTTAAAAAAGACGGGTATTTAAAAGGCAGGAATAGCTGGAAGCTTAGTCGAAATCAAAGGAGCATAATTGAA
>NZ_JBSRVI010000081.1:0-5752 GCF_055134445.1 Arcticibacterium sp. | reverse complement strand
CCTCAAGAAATCATCGAACTAGAAGAGGCTGTAGAGAATATTAAGGTAGAGAAAAATGCTGTAGTTAAAAGTCAGCGTTATGAAGAAGCTGCTCAGCTTCGCGACAAAGAAAAGAAACTGATAGACCAACTAGACCGTGTTAAGCTAGCTTGGGAAGAAGAAAGTAAAGAAAAGAGGCATCTCGTTACAGAAGATAACGTAGGTGAGGTTATTGCCCAAATGACCGGAATTCCGATTAACAAAGTTAATATGAATGAAGGTGAGCGTATGCTCAAAATGGGTGATTCTCTTAAGAATAGAATCATTGGTCAGGATGAAGCCGTTAAAAAACTGGTGAAAGCCATTCAAAGAACGAGAGTAGGTCTTAAAGACCCGAAAAAACCGATTGGCTCGTTCATTTTCTTAGGCCCTACCGGTGTAGGAAAAACGGAATTGGCGAAAGCACTGACAGAATATTTGTTTGACTCCGACGAAGCTCTTATCAGAATAGATATGAGTGAGTACATGGAGAAATTCAGTATCTCTAGATTGGTAGGAGCCCCTCCAGGATATGTGGGTTATGAAGAAGGTGGTCAGCTTACAGAAAAAGTTCGTAGAAAGCCTTATTCGGTAATCCTTTTGGATGAAATCGAAAAAGCACATCCAGATATTTTCAATATTTTACTTCAAGTATTAGACGACGGTGTTTTAACAGATAGCCTTGGTAGAAAGGTGGATTTCAGAAATGCCATTATCATCATGACTTCTAATATTGGTGTTAGAGATTTGAAAGATTTTGGAGCTGGCATTGGTTTCAGCACCAAAGCTAGAAAAGATAATCAGGACGAGGCTGTGAAAAGCACCATTCAGAGTGCTTTGAGAAAAACATTCTCACCAGAGTTCTTAAATAGACTGGATGATGTTATCATTTTCAATTCTCTAGAGAAAGAGTCTATTCATCAGATTATAGATATCTTGCTTAGAAAGTTATTCGTAAGAATCAACGGTCTGGGTTATGAGATAGAAGTAACAGATGCAGCCAAAGACTATGTTGCAGAAAAGGGATACGACCAACAGTATGGAGCCAGACCGTTAAACAGGGCCATCCAGAAATATGTGGAAGACCCAATGGCTGAAGAAATTCTGAAAGGTCAGTTGAAAGAAGGAGATGTCATTCATGTAGATTATGATGGTAAATCTGAAGAACTAAGTTTCTCTAAAAAAGGGAAAACTCAAACTGTAGAGCCTTAGTATTGCTTACTTTAAGATAAGAATGAACATAAAATATTTAGTGCTCATATTTAGTCTGTTGTCCTTTTCGGGCAACAGACTTTTTTGTCAAACGCTATCGCAAAACAGCGAAGTATCCTTATTGACCATTTCTCCTGGAAAGGAATTATTCTCTTTTGCTGGCCATACCGCCATAAGGGTAAAAGACCCTCAAAACGGCATAGATGTGAATTTCAACTATGGCGTTTTCGATTTTAGAACCGAGGGTTTCTATCTTAAATTCTTAAAAGGTACCCTGCCCTATCAGATTGGTGCTTATAACTTTAGAGACGAAGTACCCAGCTGGACAGAAGACGGACGTGGTGTTACGGAACAAGTTTTAAGGTTAGATTCTACCCAAAAACAACAGGTATTTGATTTTCTACTTCATAATTATCAACCTGAAAACAGAAAGTACAATTACAAATTCTTTTATGATAACTGTGCTTCCAGAGTTAGAGACGTTTTTCAAACCGTAGCTGGAGAAAAATTAAAACTGAGCCCAAGCCTAAATGCTGACCAGAGTTTTAGAGATTGGCTGGATATATACAACAGGAAAAGCAAAAACGACTGGACGGAGTTCGGAATGAACCTTGCTTTAGGACTGCCGTCAGACGAAAAAACAAACGCTTTAAGAGCCATGTTTATTCCTGATAACTTAATGCATGCCATGGATTCGGCAAAGGTGTTTAGTGATGGTAAATGGGTGAGTTTTGTGAAAACAAAAAAGGAATTAAGTCCTTATACCCTTGAGCATTCGTCATTTATTATAAAGCCTTTTCTTTTATTTGGCATCATTTTCTTGATGGTAGCTTATATAACATTTATAGAATACCAGAGAAAGAAGTGGTATCTCTGGATGGATAAACTCCTCTTTAGTCTCACAGGAGTAACAGGTTGGTTTCTTCTTGTTCTTTGGTTTTTAACAGACCATGGCGTTATGAATGAAAATTTAAATTTACTTTGGGCTTTCCCTTCTGTTTTTCCTTTGGTTTTATTCCTGAACAAAAAAACGGATAGACAGTCGATTATTAGCAAACTTTTCTTAATTCAGGTCATTTTAGGCATTATTGTGATAGTAGGGTTTTCATTTCTACCACAGGGCTTTCATCCTGCTATTATTCCTATAGCCGGTACGGTACTTCTACGATCGTATTTTATCTGGAAACGGAAGACCAACTCAGAACCATTATAGATAAGTAAATGTTTTAAATACAAACACAATTATAGTATTATGATTGATTTTCAATACCCAATCGGTAAATTCAAAGTTAAGAAGGATTACAGCAAAGAAGAGGTTGCAGAATTTCTAAGCATCCTTAAAGACTTTCCAAGCGAATTAGAAAAAGTTGCTGCTGGTATTACGGATGAACAACTATCTAATGTTTACAGACCTGATGGCTGGACTGCTCAACAGGTAGTGCACCATATTGCAGACAGTCACATGAATATGCTAATACGTCTTAAATGGACTTTAACAGAAGATTCACCTAGGATAAAGGCATATTTTGAAGACAGGTGGGCGGAACTACCAGATTACAATCTGCCTATTCAGCTTTCTATAGATATGTTAAAGGTTATTCATGCCAAAGTGGTAGCACTTCTAGAAAACTTAGACGAAGAAACTTTAAACAGAAGTTACGTTCACCCAGAGACGGAATATAGTTTCACATTAGAAAGTGTGATGGCTCTTTATGCTTGGCATGGAGCTCATCATATTGCACACATTAAAATTTGCAAAGGAGAATGGTCGTCATAGAAAACATAATCATTATTGCACTGTCAGGGTTGGCCTTAGGCTACCTCATACGAATGGTTTACAAACAGTTTTCTTCTGAAGGAGCTGGTTGTGCATCGTGCTCGGGAGGTTGCTCTGCAACTAGTCAAATGGATTTCCCTGAAATTATTAGTCAGAAGAAGTAGCTGCATCAATTAATTGATCCGACTCTTCTTTTCCAAGCCATTTATCTATCAAGTAATGAGCAAGGTAAATAAGAGGTGTTAGAGCTATGGCTATAAAGAATTTAAAGATATAATTATTGGTAGAAACCTGCCCTACCTGCTCTAAAGACCAATTTCCGAAAACATAGAAGGCGATAAAAATTACTACAAAAGAATCGATAAGCTGCGAAACCACGGTAGAACCTGTAGCTCTTAACCAGATAAATCTATTTTTTGTTATTTTTCTTAGTTTATGAAAAACAAATGCATCCAATATCTGACCTATTAAAAAGGCAGATAAGCTTCCTATGATAATACCAAGCCCCTGCCTGAAAATCATCTTAAAGCCTTCATTAATATTGATAGACTGTCCGTTAGAATCTATAGCATTTACATCCAGCCAGAATGCTGCGGGTTTAACATATACCGCAAGATAAATGACTAAAAAACTAAAAGTAATAAGAGCCGCGGCTAAGTAAGAAATAAATTTTACACCTTTTTTCCCATAGTATTCATTGATTACATCGGAAACAATAAAAACGATAGGCCAATTAAGTGTACCAGCAGTTAAAGCAAAACTCAAGTCAAAACCTAAAACAGAATAACCCGAGCCATCAAAACCTAAGGTCTGGTCTAGACTAAATATCTTGGCCCCAATAATTTCTGCCGTAATGGCATTGGTTAAGAAGATACCACAAAGTATTATGTAAAGTTTTTGCTTTTTTGAGCCCATTTGTCAATTTCTAATAGTCTTGATTAAAACTTTTGTTGGAATATTTAATGTACATTTTGTTTCCCATTCCTACTTAATTCTTCACATCATCACACAAATACCAAACTAAACCACTCTCCCATCTTTAAGCGTGATTACCCTATCTGCCATATCGGCTAATTCTTTATTATGCGTGACAATCACAAAAGCACAATTAAATTTCGCCCTTATATCTAAAAGCAAATTATGTAAATCAAGGGCATTTTGAGTATCTAAATTACCGGTGGGTTCGTCGGCAAAAATAATTTTAGGCGAGTTTATTAACGCTCTGGCCACAGCTACTCTTTGCTGCTCACCACCAGAAAGTTCTGAAGGTAAATGCTCACTCCTATCCTTCAATCCTAAAGTAGCCAAGAGCTCAGAAGCCCTCTTCTTAACTTCTTTTTCATTTCTTTTTCCTATCCAGCCTGGCAAGCAGACATTCTCTAATGCCGTAAGTTCCGCCATGAGGTTATGAAACTGAAAAACAAAGCCTAGTTTCTCATTTCTAAGTTTTACTATTTCTTTTTCTGACATAGAACTCACCTCCATATTGTCCAAGAAAATCTTCCCTAAATCCGATGAATCCAATGTGCCCAGTATCTGAAGTAATGTTGTTTTTCCTGCCCCCGAAGGCCCCACTATGGCCACTATTTCACCAGAAGCTATTTCAAGGTCAATCCCTTTCAAAACTTCTAATTCACCATATTTTTTATAAATACCTTCTGCTTTGAGCATGTAATTCTCTTGTTTTAATAAACAATATTATCAGTTTTTAGCTTTTTATCTTATGAATGAAACGATTATTTCCCTAATTTGCCCAAAAATTAGAAAAGTTCAATTCTCTTAATCTCAAATAATGAACATTCACGAATACCAAGGTAAGGAAATTTTAGCCAAATATGGGGTAAGAATCCAACGAGGAATCGTTGCTGAATCTCCTGAAAGTGCAGTTACGGCCTATAAGGAAATTGCAAAAATGACAGATTCAAAATTTGCTGTCATTAAGTCTCAAATCCATGCTGGTGGAAGAGGAAAAGGCCAGATAGTGGGAATGGAGCAACGTGGTGTGCAGCTAGTTAAATCTGCTGAAGACACTAAAACTGCTGCAAGCAACCTTCTTAGGAATGTTTTGGTGACACACCAAACAGGTCCTGAAGGAAAAGTAGTTAATAAGGTATTAATAGCTGAAGACGTTTATTATCCTGGAGATAGTGAGCCGAAAGAATTCTACATTTCTATTCTTTTAGATAGAACAAAAAGCTGTAACGTCATCATGGCTTCTACTGAAGGTGGAATGGACATTGAAGAAGTAGCTGAGAACACTCCTGAGTTAATTTTCAAAGAGTGGATTGACCCAAGAGTAGGCTTACAAGCTTTTCAAGCAAGAAAAGTGGCCAACAAATTAGGCTTAACTGGTGGAGCTAATAAAGAGATGGTTAAATTCATTTTCTCTTTATATAAAGCATACGAAGCTTCGGATTCTGCTATGTTTGAAATTAACCCAGTTTTAAAAACATCTGACGATAAAATTTTAGCAGTAGACGCCAAAGTAGATTTGGACGACAATGCTCTTTACCGCCATCCAGAATTATTAGCTTTAAGAGACAAAGCGGAGGAAGATCCAATGGAAGTAGAAGCTTCTGAAAGTGACTTGAACTATGTAAAACTTGACGGAAACGTGGGTTGTATGGTGAATGGTGCTGGTTTGGCTATGGCTACAATGGATATGATTAAATTGGCCGGTGGTGAGCCTGCCAACTTCCTGGATGTAGGTGGAACAGCAAATGCTCAAACAGATCGGAAGAGCAC
>NZ_JBSRVI010000080.1:0-8047 GCF_055134445.1 Arcticibacterium sp. | reverse complement strand
TAACAATCGCTTCATTGAAAGATGTTAGTTACGATGCAGTCATCTGTTCCCCATATATTTTTCCAATAGTGAGATAAACCGCATCCAAAACCCAATCTCTTAACCGACTGTAATCCATACTAGAGGGCTTTCCTCTCAGCATTTATCAAAATGTTACCGGACAATACTAAGAGCCATCTAACAGCTCCTTTAAAGTTTATGCTATATCAAGCAAAAGCCCTCCATACGCAATCAAGAAAGCACTTCTCCCCAAAAATCACATAGACAAAAACAATTGCAGCACTCATTTAGCCACTAACTGACACATCAACATTTCCCTACCAAACCTGACTACTAGGCCCCTAACTTCTAATCCTTACTTCATACATGCTCCTGAATAGTATTCTAAAACATCATAATAAAAATATAGCCATTAATAATGCGAAAAATAGTGTCATCAAAAAAAGTCCATCATTAAAATAGGAGATTGAAAAACTAAAAAAACACAACGTTCGCTAAAATTCAGAGCGTATCAAATCCCCAAACGCTCTTCATAAAACCACCTTTTAACTTGAAATAACCCATAAAACACCACTGTCAAGTTTTTGTCGAGTAGTATTATTATGTTTTTTCTTAGCCATGTGCAATGTTTGCCAATATTATTATGAATGGCAATTGCGGATACATCATCTATAGGCCTTAAAACTTTAAAAGAAACAAGGATGGTAATAAAGTGCTATGTGTTGCTAATTCAAGCTCACTTGTACAACTAACTATTATGTTGCTTTGTCATGAAATTATTTAACGAAAGTAAGAATTTGAAGTTTCTAGAGAAATTAAGGAGAAATCTTCTATAGAAATAAATAATCCCGAAATAAAAAACAACCTACCTGAGCCTTTAAAACTGTTTAAAACTTTAACAAAAAATCAATTTTTATGAAACAAAAATTACCCTATTTGAAGCAAAGAAAATCAGCTTTACTGCTTGGTCTACTTCTGCTTTTTGGAACATTAGCTTCATACTCTCAGAAGATTAATGTAACCGGTAAAATCACCGACATGGAGAATGCTTCACTTCCTGGAGCCAGTGTTTCTCTAAAGAATTCATCGATCGGAACTATTGCGAATGCGGACGGAAGTTTCAGCATTTCTGCCAATCAAGGTGACATTCTAGTTTGTAGCTTTATTGGGTATACTACTCAAGAAGTCACTGTAAATAGTTCTATCATCAACTTCAGCATGAAAGCCTCAGAAAATAGCTTTGATGAAGTGGTAGTAGTAGGTTATGGAACAAGAAAGAAAAGCGACCTAACGGGTTCTATCTCTCAGGTAAGCTCAAAAGACTTTAAAGAACAACCGCTTACTAGGATTGAAGATGCACTTCAAGGAAGAGCTGCAGGTGTAAATGTAAGTCGTTCTTCTGGTAGCCCAGGAGGAAACATTAAAGTGAGGATACGTGGCGTTAACTCTATCACGGGAAACAATGATCCACTGGTCGTTATTGATGGAATTATTGGTGGAGACCTTGGTTCTCTCAATCCAAATGACATAGAGTCTATGGAGGTATTGAAAGACGCTTCTGCCACTGCTATTTACGGTTCTAGAGGTTCTAACGGTGTTATTTTGGTGTCTACTAAAAAGGGCTCTGATAAATCAACCTTAGATGTAGAATTCTTTACTGGTATTTCTCAAATCCCAAAGTTCATTGAAACCCTTTCCGCATCAGAATTTGCGACCTTAGAAAATCAGAGAAGAATTAACACCGGTGGAGCCGCGGCAATTCCAGATAGCGAGATTGCCACTTTAAGATCTACAGGAGGAACAGACTACCAGCGAGAAGTATTAAGAACTGGAATTTCACAGAATTTCCAAATGTCTACAAGCGGAAGAACTGGTAAAATGAGCTATTTCATGTCAGGTAATTACATGAACCAAGAAGGTGTACTTATCACGACCAATTATAGAAGATTAAGTGGTAGAGTTAACTTAAACTCTCAAATAACAAACAAACTTAAAATAGGTTTTAACCTATTTGGAACCAATCAGAAAAGTCATAACGACATTGATGATACCAGAGAATATCAAGGAAGTATGTTTGTAAGAGCCTTAACTTGGGACCCTACTACACCTATTAGAAATGATAATGGCGACTACAATAATTTCTCTAACAGAGCTTTCTTACACTTAGGGTATAACCCAGTGGCTGCAATGAATCTGAGAGATAACAACAGAAACGTAGATAGAATTAATGCTAACCTAAATCTTTCTTACGACCTACTAGATAACCTAAACTTCACGGTGGTGGGTGGTGCTTCTTCTATCAATAATACAAATGAAAGCTACAGAACCGACCCTCCTTTTCCTAACGCAGGTTATGGAGCTAGCCTGAGCCAAGGCATTCAAATGAGTAATATCCTTTCATGGAACAAAAAAATAGGAATTCATGATCTTAAACTAACAGGTCTTTATGAAATCCAACAAGGCGTTTCAAGATATAATGGATACAATGCCAATAACTTAATTGTACCAGGAGGCTTCTATTTGGCTGAATTAAATTCAGCAACTGCTATTAATAACGATTACAGCAAATCTGGTATAGAGTCGTTTATGGCTCGTGCAGAGTATATCTTTGATGAAAATTTACTTCTAACAGGGACTGTAAGAAGAGACCGCTCTTCACGTTTCAGAAAAGGTAACGATGTTGGAGTTTTCCCTTCTTTAGCTCTAGCTTACAATCTTGGAAACTTAGATTTTCTTCAAAACGGTGGTGCTATTTCTTCCCTTAAACTTCGTGCAGGATGGGGACAAGTAGGTAACCAAAATGTGGCTCCTTATGTAACCTACCCTAGTGTTAACATAAATCGCCCTTACCTTTTTAACGGTGGTACATTAATTCCAGGTTCTTCTCCTGGAGGTTACGGAAACCCAGATTTAACATGGGAAACTACCACACAGACTAACATAGGAGTAGACATGGGTCTGTTTAACCAAAGGTTAAATTTAACAATAGATGCATACCAAAAGAACACCACGGACTTATTGCTTCAAGTACCAGTTCCAGATTTCGCTGGTGGTGGCTCTATACTTAAAAACGTTGGTGAGGTAGAAAACAGAGGTCTAGACATCGCCATTGACGGTGTTATCTTAAACAAGAACGATTTCAAATGGAACTCTACATTAAGTGTTTCTTTCGTAAAGAATAAAGTAGCCAGTCTATTTGAGGGAAGACAATCAGTTATCGGTTCATTTAATAACATTGACGGTAGTGGAAGAGCTCTAAACTTTATTGAATTAGGACAGCCAATTGGTCAGTTTTACGGAGAAACATTCCTTGGAACTTGGAAAACCTCTGAAGCTGAGCAAGCCAAGATATACGGTCAAAAACCAGGTGATGCTAAATATCAAAGAGGTGCCGATGGCAATATTACTCTCGGGGCTATCGGAAATGGTACACCTACATTAAGCTGGGGTTTCAATAACACTTTCTCTTACAAAGGATTTGATGCCAATGTGTTCTTTACAGGTATGGGTGGTTTCCAAATCTTAAATGTAGTGGATGGTATTTTAGTAGGTGCCACAGGTAACCAAAGAAGCTTTTTCTCTCCTGTACAGCTTAACCAATGGACTCCAGAAAATGAAACAGAGATTCCTGCAGGTGGTCAAAACAGAACAGCTTCTTCTAGATATGTAGAGAAAGGTGATTTCGCAAGATTGAGCAACTTAAGCTTGGGTTACACAATCAAAACCATCCCAAATCTTTCTTCTGTTAAAGTATACGCCAGTGGCCAGAACCTGTTATTACTTACAAAATTCTCTGGATATGATCCAGAAGGTAGTGATATAGACTATGAAAATGGAAACAACGATACTGCAGCTGGTGTAAACGTAGGAGCTTATCCAAATGCTAGAGTAATAACGCTGGGTATTAAGGTGGGCATTTAAGAAGAAATTAATCTAAATAATTAATAAAGAGATGAAAAAAATAAAATTATATAAAAGTGCAAAACTGGGTATTGGTTTGCTGTTTGCCGCTTTTTGCATGTCTAGTTGCCTAGACCTACAAGAAGAGCCTGGCAAGTCAAGACTAGCACCTGGATCTTATTCAAATCAAGCTGAGCTTGAGTTAGGCGTAACGGGTCTTTATAGAATGTTGGCAAACTCTGCTGCCATGACAACCTTCCAAGTTGTTGGCTGGGGTGGAGATGACATGACCACACATAGAGCTTCCAATAAAGCAGACTTCAGAGAATATGATCAAAGAGCCGTATCTCCATTAAATGCTCGTTCTGCCACAAACTGGAGAGATATATATGCCGTAATACGTGCTGCAAACAGTGTACTTTTCAATTCTGAAGGCTTAGTACTTCCAAATAAAGCAACACAAGATGCTTTGATAGGCGAAGCGTATTTCATTAGAGGTATCATGTTTCATCAGTTAGAGCGAATACATGGAGAAATCCCGCTTCACTTAAGTGTAATTCCTGAAGTGGATATGGCCAAATCTCCTGTTTTAGAGGTTTACAAACAAATAGAATCAGACCTTAAAAAGGCTGAATCGCTTCTTCCTACCATTTACCCAGGCGTAAATGCAGGTGCACCAAGACCAAACAAAGGTACCGCTAGAGCGTTCATGGCAAGACTATATTTAGACTGGGCAGGTTTCCCTGTGAAAGATGCCTCTAAATATGCCTTAGCAGCCTCAACAGCGAAATCTGTTATTGACAATGCCGCTAGTCATGGTTTTGGGCTTGTTGAAAATCTTGAAAATCTGTGGACCCTTGCAGGTAGATTTAACAAAGAAAGTATGTTCACATTGGTATACTCTAAGGAAAATGGATTGAACAACCGTAAATTCGGGAAATTAGGTCACCCTGCGGACAAATTAGGATGGCAAGAAACTTTCGCTGAGATTAAGTATTTTGAAGATTTCCCTGAACAGCCTCGTAAAAAAGCCACCTATAGAACTGATTACAAATGGGAAGATTTCACGGACCAAGCAAACCCAGTTTTTAAGAAAATTGTTGGTCCTGAAGGAGATATCTCTTTAGACGATTTCAACACAAACAGAAACGATTACGTCATGAGATACGCAGAGCTCTTATTACTTTATGCAGAAGCATCTGGTAGAGCTGGTACCGTAACCGCAGACGCTTGGGAAGCACTTAATAAAATCAAAAGAAGAGCAGAAGGCTTACCTATGGACGCTGTCAGCAATAAAGACTATTCAAGTGCGAGTGGAAATATTGCCGACATTGCCTACCTAGAAAGGAAATGGGAATTAGCAGGTGAATACATAAGATGGAATGACTTGGTGCGTATGGAACAGGTTCAAACGGCATTGACGGCTCGTTCAAAAGTAACTTCTAAGAATTCTGCAGGAGTTACACTAACAGAACCAAACCCAATTGTGGGTTCTCTAGGGACGGATAACTACTTTGCTCCTATTCCTCAGAATGAAGTAAATCTAAATCCTAATCTTAAATAAAAGGACTATTTTGAGTTGGCCTATCGGCAGAATCCACCATTGGATTCTGCCGTTTTTATATTCAACCATTCCATCTGATTTTGTTACCTTAGCTCACTAATAAAACATTATGAGAAAGCTCTATTTTCTAGGACTACTGTCGATTTCTATCTGTTCATGCACCACTTCTTCGCAAGAAGAATCAATGATTTTTGAGGAAATAAAATCTTCGTACTCTGGTGTAAACTTTGTCAATAAAATAGAAGAAACAGAAGCTGCCAATTACTTCAAATATATGTACATGTATATTGGTGGAGGGGTGGCTGCAGCAGATTTTGATAACGATGGTCTGGAAGATCTATTTTTAGTATCCAATTCTCATGAAAGTAAGCTTTACAAAAATACAGGGGACTTTAAATTTGAAGACATTACAGAAACTTCTGGAATTACAAAACGGCCAGGCTTTGATGTGGGAGCGGCAGTTGCAGATGTCAATAATGATGGTTGGCTAGATATCTACATTACTAGAGGCGGCTGGGTGGAAGACAATGACGGCTTTGCCAACATGCTTTATATTAACAATGGCATATCTGTTTTGCCTGACGGCACAAAAGGAGTAACGTTCACAGAAAAAGCCAAGGAGTATGGGCTTGATGACAAAAACAGAGGTATTGCCGCAACCTTTTTTGATTATGACCATGATGGAGACCTTGACCTCTTTATGAGCAATACCCCAGACTTTGAAGACAAAGGCAATGTCGTTTTAGATCTAGAGAAAGTAGCCCTAGATCCCAAAACCTCCACACTTAAAGGCTCCGATAAATTATACAGAAATAACGGTGAGGGGCATTTTGAAGATGTCAGCAACTTCGCTGGTCTTAAACCCGATATCGGTTTTGGATTAAGTCCGCAGGTGGGAGATATTAACAATGATGGCTGGCTGGACATTTATGTTTGCAACGATTTCAGAATTCCTGATTTTGTATATATCAACAACCAGAACGGCACATTCACTGACCTTAGAAATGAGAAACTCAGACACATGTCATTTAACAGTATGGGCTCAGATATTGCCGATATTAATAATGATGGCATGATGGACATCTTTACCCTAGACATGAATCCAGAAGATTATGTGAGAGCCAAAACCACTATGGGAATGACCTCGCAATATCTTTTTGAGCTGATGGTAGACAAAAACTACCACCATCAATACATGCATAACATGCTGCAACTTAACAATGGTGATGGCACATTCAGTGAAATAGCCAATTTAGCAGGTACGGCTAACACAGATTGGAGCTGGGCATGCTTATTTGCAGATTTCGATTTGGATGGATATAACGACATCTATGTTACCAACGGCGTATTTAGGGACGTGATTGATAGAGACGTAAACGATGAAATCTTAAAAACGCTACGCTCCAGAGGTAAAAAACCCGATGACAAAGATTTTCTTGAATTTGTCAAAAAACTACCGCAACAAAAACTCAACAACTACTTTTTCAAAAACAACGGAGACCTCACTTTCAAAGACGTTAGCACACAATGGCTAAAACCTAAACCTACTTTTTCTAACGGAGCGGCATATGCCGATTTTGACAATGACGGAGACTTGGACGTCGTGGTCAGTAACTTAAATGATGAAACGACAATTCTGAAAAATAATGCCGTAGAAGAAAAAAAAGGAGATTTCCTGAAACTCAAAATTGAAGGTTCCGAAAGCAATGTTTTTGGCATTGGCTCCATCGTAAAACTATATCTTGATTCGGGTGAGATTCTGACCAGACAGTTACTCACTACGAGAGGATTCCTCTCATCCGTTTCGCAAATCATGCATTTTGGCTTAAACCCAAATGCAAAGATTACGAAAGGTGAAATCATTTGGCCAGATGGCAAAACACAGTCTTTAACCGAATTCAAGCATAATCAAACCATAATAATAAAATACAATCCTAGCAATATAAACACGGATACTCCGGAGATTGAAAAGAAGCTATTCGCAGAATTGCCCTCTTTATTTAAACACGAGGAGGTGATTTTTGATGACTTCAAATTACAAAGCCTTCTTCCGCAAAAGTATTCACAACTAGGCCCCTCACTGGCAGTAGCAGATATCAATGGAGACGGTAAAGACGACTTTTATATTGGTGGGGCAGCTAAGCAAGCGGGGCAACTGTTCATAGCCACCGAAGACAACAAATTTAAAGTTTCTCCACAAATCGATTTTGAAGTAGATAAAGCATCTGAAGACTCCGATGCTATCTTCTTTGATGCCGACGGCGATAAGGATTTAGACCTTCTGGTCTTAAGCGGCAGTGCAGAATACGCAAATGATTATACCGCACTGGTTCATAGACTATACCTTAACAATGGCAAAGGCGTTTTCGAAAGAGACTATATGCTTTTTCCGCATATTGGAGGCGTGGGAGCCGTAGTGAAGGTTAGCGATTTTGATAAAGATGGAGACCAAGATATTTTTATAGGGCAGAGAATGGTGCCCGGTTATTATCCGCTGGCTCCTGCTCATTATTTGCTTATTAATAATAACGGCATGTTTGAAGATATGGCAGCCTATTTTGCACCTGAGCTTCAAAATGTTGG
>NZ_JBSRVI010000079.1:0-8542 GCF_055134445.1 Arcticibacterium sp. | reverse complement strand
ATTTCCAACGAATCTCGTCTCAATAGCCAATTAGAAATAGTTAGGCACAAGCGAATTCCAAATCTTAGCAAGACCTTAAATTTGACTTCTGCTGAGGACTTTGAATGGACTGAATAAATGCAGTTCAAGTAAATTTAACCCGCTTTATTCATTAGAAAACCTCCCGATAGATATCGGGACCGTAGCTAAATTTCTTTCCATCGGCAAGCTCTGGGTAACACAAATTAGTTCGTAAACCCATTTAAACTCAATCACCAGAACCCTTCGAGATTAGCTCAGGGTAAACCGCTATGGTAATCTCGTTTAAATGTCTGATTTATTCCACTTTAAAACTCATAACGATTCTCCAATGCATAAACCGGGTTTAAATGAAAAGAGACCAATCTAAGTAGATGGTCTCTTGGGATTAATTGTCACGATTTTCAAAATTCTCTTGATCTTTTATTTTTACTCTTCTTACCACCAGGTAGATAAAGAGGCCAAGAGCTATGGTGATAAATATAGATTCCATGTCATTCATATTTATTTAAATTTTACAGCCGTACCATAGGCTAATATTTCTGAGGCTCCTTGCATCACCATGGATGTGGCCAGTCGTATATTGACAATCGCATCTGCACCCAATCGTTGGGCATCCTGCTCCATTCTTTGTAAAGCTTGTTCACGGGCTTGGGCTTGAAGTTTTGTGTATTCTTCTATTTCTCCACCAATAATGTTTTTAAGACCCGCAAAAATATCTCTACCGATGTTTCTGGCTCTTACGGTGCTGCCTCTGGCGACGCCTAAAATCTGGGCTATTTCTTGGTTAGGTACTGTTTCTGTAGTTGTTAGTATCATGTCTTTTTGTTTAATTATGAATACAATTTACTTAGAAAATTACTTACTATCTATCAGAATCGGACAAGTGATTTGCTGAATATTTTAAATGGCATTGGGGGCGTTTAATTGGTAAAATATCATTTGACCTTTTATTCAATTAGCATGTATCAGCAAAGAGTAGACGTATCTTAACAATTAGCATATACCTAGGATTGTTAAGGATTGAAATTGACATACTTTTGTGGAAATTATCATATGATGTATAGAAGTCTACCTGTAATCATTCTTCTTTTAGCCCTATTCCCTTTTTCAGCCGATGCCCAAAAGTTTCAAACACTTACTGGTACGGTAATAGATTCTGTTACTAACGAACCCTTATCTTTTGCTTCTGTAAAGCTTGAAAAAGGAGGTAAATTAATTACAGGTGTTCAAAGTACAGATGATGGCGGCTTCAGAATAGAGACATCTACAAACGAGGTTTATATTATCAAAATTGAATATGTGGGCTACGCCTCAAAATCAATTGAAGTTAATATGATTGAAAATAATGCTAACCTTAATTTAGGTGCTTTGGGCTTGGCTCCACTCAGCCAATTATTAGAAACTCTGATAGTGACAGGTATAAAACCCAATATGGTGACCACACTGGAAAAGCAGATTTTTGATTCCGAACAATTTGAGGTAGCCAAAGGCGGAACAGCAGCCGACTTGATAAAAAACATACCTTCTGTCACGGTTAACGTGGAAGGTGAAATTTCTGTAAGAGGTTCAAAGGGCTTTGTAATTATGGTAAACGGAAAGCCTAGTGCTTTAGACCAAACCACCATTTTGTCGCAAATCCCGGCAAATACCATCCAAAAGGTCGAAATTATCTCTGTACCTTCTGCCAGATATGAGGCAGACGGTAAGGCAGGAATTATTAATATCGTTACCAAGAAAGGAGCCATGGATGGGCTAAGTGTTTTTGCAAACCTGCAATACGGTTTACCTAGGATAAAAGCTTATTTTAATGAGAAAGAGCCGCAAAGACAGGGTGTAGATGCTACTTTGAGTTATAGGAAAGAGAAGTTAGCGTTGAATGTAGGACTTAATTACCTCCAGAATGATATAGCAGGCAGAAGAGTAGGGGACGCTTTTACGATTATAAATGACGTGAAAACCATTTTCCCAAGCGAAGGTGAAAGAAGCTTTATAAGGGAAAGTTATGGGGTAAGAGCAAATGCTACTTACAATTTAAATACAAAAAATGAACTGACGGCTGGAGTATATTTAGGAAGTCGTGAGCAGTACAGAACCGCCAATATTGTCTATCATAATACCAAAGTTAATGCGGCTTCTGGCGAGCCAATAAGTGCTTATTCTTATTATAATGGAAACCAAGTGTTAAAGGCTGGAGACTTTCAGGTTTATAATTTAGATTATTTACACAAGTTTGAAGACCAATCTTCTATCAGTGTTTCGGGCTTAGTAGAAAATGCTCAGCTGGATGGTAATACTAAAAACAGAAACTTAAATCAGTTTGATTATTCTGACACACTTCAATATACCTTTAATACCGGTGAAAACCCTCTAAACGCCTTACGCTTAAAAGTGGATTATGAGAAGCCCATAAAGGTGGGTGTGCTATCCTTTGGGTATCAATACAGACTTCAAAATCAGGATGGTGTTTTTAGATACTTGGAGAAAAGTGGGAGTAATCTTCCATTTGTACAGAACGACGTCTTTAGTGCGGATATCAGGGTGGAAAACAGAATACATGGCCTTTATGGGATGTATAGTGTTAAATTCGACAAACTGGAATTTAGCTCTGGACTGCGATATGAGAAATCTGACAGGGTTTTTAAAGACGGAAAATCAGAGGATTTTCATCTAGACCTATCCAACTTGTTTCCTTCTGCCAACATCATGTATAGTTTAGGGCATGACTGGAGGCTGAAAGCAGGATACAGCAGAAGGGTGCAGCGTTCTACCAATAACGAGCTGAACCCATATCCTGAAAGAGAACATTCAGAAACCTTGGAGCAGGGCGACCCGCGTATCAGACCTGAGTTTATTGGAATTACAGAAGTGGGAATTAGCAAAGACGCTCAGAAACTTTCTGTTTACATGACGCTCTATCATCAGCATATTACGGATATAGTGAACAGGGTAAATAGCGTTTATAACGACACCATCTTGAATCGTATTTTTACCAACGCCGGAGTAGCAAATCTGGTAGGTTCTGAATTGGGACTCACTTGGGCGGCTTCCAAAAAGGTAAAATGGTTTATGGGAGGGAATGTTTACAGACTGAATATTAACGGAGCACTTTTTGAAAACGCAGTAAGTGTTGACAGCAGAGGCTGGGTTTACTCCTTGAACTCCAATCTTTCGTATAAAATAACACCGACTTTAAGTTCTCAATTTAATTTTTCTTATATGTCGGCAAGAAATACCGCACAAGGAGAAGATTCTCGTTTTTATCAGCCGAACCTTTCCATAAAGAAGAGTTTTATGAATAATAAAATGACGGTTGGGGCTCAGTGGCAGAATATGGCTTTTGGAAATATGGGCGTAAATCAGCAAAGAATTACCACTTTTGGCTCTGACTTTTTTACCACCACGAATTATATTCAGGAGACTAATATTGTGCTGTTAAACTTAAGTTTCAATTTCAATCAGCGTGACGGTAAGGTCAAATTGCCTTCAAGTGAGTTTGGAGAGAAGGAGTTTTGATTTTTCTTTGCACAAAATTTTGTTAAGACTTTGCTAGGCTAGCTTTCTCGTTTTTCTTCACGAAGAGTTGAATCCAAATGATTCTTGAAAGTCGATAGTTGAAAAAGCTTAGGAGAATGAGAACTGCCATGATGAAACCTAATATTCTTAGGTCAAAAGTTTCTTCAAAGAAACGACTGGCGACAAAATAGGTTAGGAATATTTCCATAATGGAAAGACCATAGCTGGCATACATGGCTCCCATGAAAAAACCGGGCTCTTTTTCAAATTTAATATGACAAGCTTCGCAGGTCGTATTCATTTCAGAAAAACCAAAGCTGAAGAATATGTTTTTGGCTTTAAACACTTTTCCTTTACCACAATTAGGACAATCGTTACTTAAAAGGCTTATTAGTTTTGAAATCATGAGTTTGTCTTTATTTTTATACAAAAATAAGGGACTCTAGGGCACTTTAATCCTATAAAAATCGCTTCTTTTGGTAAAATAAGGACATTTTATGAAGGCTTATCCGGTTTATGATATTCAAAACTTTGAAACAGAGAGGCATCATCATGATTTATATATCAACACCTTTAAAAACCACCTAATAAAGCACAGCTTCATAGAGCAGTCGCATAGGCATAATTTCTATTTGATGGTGCTCTTTACTTCGGGCAATGGTAGTCATAAAATTGATTTGGATACATTTGATATAGGCAGAGGAAGTCTGTTTTTAATGAAACCTGGTCAGGTGCACAGCTGGACGCTATCAGAAGATATTGAGGGCTATATCATGTTTTATTCGCAGGAGGTTTTTAACCTGTACTTTGGTCAAAAGAAAATAGAAGATTATAGCTTTTTGGGAACGTCAAGTCATATCTCAGAAATAAAGCTGCGGGAGTCGGAGCTGACTGACATGGAGGTGTATTTCAAGCTTTTGGTAAAAGAAAACCAGTTGAATAACTCCCGAAAAGAAGAGAAACTCCTGAACCTATTAGACATCATCCTTATTGAGATTTCTAGGATGCATCTGTCTGAAAACAACTTTGCGTGGCATTCTTATTCCGAAAAGGTAAATCAATTTATGGCATTGCTAGAAATGCATGTTAAAACCGAGAAATCGCCATCTTTTTATGCTTTCCAAATGAGCATAACTTTAAAGCATCTTAATAGAATCTGTAAAGAGGTTTTAAACCAGACTGTTACCGAGCTGATATCTCAAAAAGTGGTTTTAGAAAGCAAACGTCTTTTAACGTTTAGCGATGCGACTGTAGGGCAAGTGGCTGAAGAACTCGGTTTTGTCAACTTATCTTATTTTACAAAAATATTTAAGAAGCACGGAGGTCTTACTCCGAGCCAGTTTAAGGCCAGTTTGAAAGTTTAGGACTTGCGTACGCTTTATTGAGTCGTATGGCTGATAAGCCTTTGGGAAATATCAAGGGCTCATTAAAAAAGAGCTCTGAAAAAACCTAATGCCGTTCTCTTAACCACTCCCTAAAAATATGGTTGGTTTTAAACCTACCATAGTGTTAGGATGCGGTTTATATCTAAATTTAGATTTTAGATGATTAAATGGAAACTATAAAAAATGGAAAGTTTTAAAAGACTTTTCGACCGCGTTGGGTTTCATGGCTAGTACCGTTTAGTTATGAGGCTCAGACAAATAAATGTAAAATGAGAACAAATAACACCGCTTCTATTTCAAAGCATTTTAAAGCTTTTCGATTAGTTTATTTTGTGTTATTCATAACTTTCTCCTCTTGCAGTACCAAAAACACGGAAGAACCCTATCTCCTTGGTTTGGGTTACGGAATCAATAGCACTACTTTGTTTGTCAACGATATAGAAGCCACCCGAGGCTACTTTAAGGACACACTAGGATTTAAAATATCTGATGAAATTGAAAAAGGGAGCATTGACGGTTCGTTGGTTGCTTCTATTTCTTTTGCCGATATGTCATCTTTAGAACTTCTTTCTCTGAATGATTCGTTAGCTGACGAATCAAAACCCTCTTTTATAAGCTCTTTTTTAAAGAAAACGGAGGGAGTACGTTTATATGCATTATCTAGCTCATCTGTAGATTCCACTTCTACATGGCTTAGTTCTAGAGAATTTAAAATGGATTCCATCCAGGCCTATCGTTCCTCTGAAGATTCACCAAAAGGTTGGTCTTGGGATTCTGGTGGCCCTGAGAAACAAAGTCTGGATTTTGAAGCATCCAACCCACCTGCCCATCTGCCTCGATTTGTTGAGCATGCTGATATGAATTATCAAGCTGTCAAAGAGGAATGGAGGACCTACTACAGTTACGGACGTAGATACCTGGAACACCCTAATGGAGTGGTGGGAACTGCTGCCATCCGAATAGCAGTGGAAGATATAGAAGCATCTACTAAAGAGTTTCTGAAAATGGGTCTTGTTCAATTGGAGTTAAACGACTCCATTGCTCGCTTTAAACTTATTCGGAATCAAGAGTTGCATTTAATTGCCTCTAAAACCGCTGGGGATGAATTGTCCGATTTCTTAAAGACACGGGGTTCAGGGGTGTTTGCCTTACGCTATGAAGTTATCAATCTAGATTCAACTTACAGTTTTTTAAAAGGCCGCCTGCCTGCAAAAGCATTGGTTATGGAAGCGTTTCCTAAGCGACTAACGGTACTAAAAGAATTTGCACATGGTGTTCAACTGGAATTTGTGGAAGAGTCTGAAGAGCAAGGAGCTGAAGCTAGACAGTTAAGGCCGGATGATGAGCTAGACAGCACTTCCATGGTTTATGCTGCAGGATTGTACGAGAAATACTGTGCCCTTTGTCATGGGAAGGATCGTGAAGGATACGCCGCAGATCATGCACCTTCCTTAAGTTCTCATTCGCTGTTAGGCACGAGCCAAACTTCCAACTTTATGCGATATACCATACAATTTGGGAGGTCAGAGACGGCCATGGCGGGTTATATGAAGAGTAGGGGAGGTCCATTAGAATACATTGATATTGAAATACTCTTACAATGGTTGTATCAAAAGAGTGGTGTAAAAGAACCTATCGAGATATCAAGAGAAACCGTAGTGGGAGATATAAAACTAGGAGCTAAAATATACGCTAAGAACTGTACGACATGCCACGGTAAAAAAGGAGAAGGTATTTCAGCACCTGCTTTAGGAAATCCTATGTTGTTAGCCACAGCTACCGACCACTTTTTACGCTACGCTATCCTAGAAGGAAGAGATGGTACTCCAATGCCAGCATTCAAAGACAGCTTGAGCAATAAAGAAATAGATGCCGTTACCGCTTTTCTTAGAAGTAGAGCATCAGGTTGGAATATTCCAAAACAGGATACGGTTTCGATTCCACTTCCAGAAAACTATGTGTTAAACCCTAAAAATAAGGCACCAAAATTTAATCTTCGCGAAGGTCTTTATGTATCTGCCGAGCAGCTTTTTAAGGCCATGAAAGATAGTTTGCGTATTGTCTTACTGGACGCCCGTTCTGAAGTAGCTTGGCGTCAAACCCACATCCCAGGTGCTATACCAGTTCCTTATTATGAAGAACCTGAAAACTTTGTGAAGAATATTCCAAAAGACAGCACGCAGATAGTGGTCTATTGTGCTTGTCCACATGCGGCATCACAAAAAGTAATCAATAATTTAACTCGATATGGGTTTAAGAATACCGCCATTCTCGATGAAGGTATTCTGGTTTGGGCCCAACTAGGGTATCCCGTTCAAAATGGGAATTAAACAAAAGCATTTTGTTCATTGGTCAAAAAAGTTTCTTGGGGGGGCAGGAATGCCCTTTACAACTTATTTTGGGATATTAATAAATTGAATTGCTAACAAAAAGCCGAATCAATCAAAGGTTCATAAAAGGGTTAAGATGCAATATTGGGTAATTAGCCCCATACCGTATACGCTAGGAAATACCCACATTTTCCGCTATAATTCCACAATTCCACAGCTTTGAATGTAGGAATGAGCTTTTAAGAATAAGTTTCGAACTTAAATAATACTTCAATGCTCATCTTAATTATTACATCCATCATATTGTATTTAAGAAACAAAAGGCAAACAGTCATGGATGACTAGAATCATAGGTATGCCTGAAGGGTATTATTATAATTAATATTAGTCACTTAAATTTTATAAAAATGAATTCGAAAAAGATAATAGGAATTCTCCTGATCGTCGGGAGCGTGGCCTTGGGTTATTTAGGTTTTAACAAAGTACAAAAGAGTGGTGCTTCTGTGGAGGTGCTAGGTTTGGAAATAGACGCCTCTAATGAGTCTGGTAAAGAACAAGGCTATATTTTAATGGGACTTAGTGTGGTGGTATTTGTAGGAGGTATGTATACTGCTAGCAAAAGATAATTTAGGATTGAACAGGTAATAGCCAACCTGGCACAATTAGTATAACAAAACGATATAAACCATTATGAAAAAGCAAATTACAATTTTAGCAATTATTTTAGTTACGGCTGTAGCTGCTCAGGCTCAGTATAAAGGAGCCGTGGGTGTAAGGTTTACCGATGGTCCAGCCTTAACAGGAAAGTTTAGTATGGGTGGCAACTCGGCTGGTGAGATACTTTTGGGAGGTTTTGGACATGGTTTGAAAGGGACATTTCTTTACGAACTGCATAATCCGGCCTTTAACACCTCAACTTGGAGATGGTATTATGGTTTTGGTGGGCACGCGGGGTCTTCGCCTGTAAAAAGGAAAAACTATGAGCCAAATATTGAGGTGTTTCATTTAGGTGTAGATGGGATTTTAGGTTTAGAACATACCTTTAAAGAAATACCATTAAATTTAAGTGCCGACTGGAAACCTGAGTTCAATTTTGTGAATTATACAGGTCTTGTTCTACCGATATTCGGGTTTTCTGCAAGGTTTGCCTTTTAAGTATATAGATAGTTTTGGGTAAGTAATAGGGGATAAATCTGATTTATCCCTTTATTTGTATTGAAATTCTCCTGAAAATGGGAGTTTGAATTAAGCAAATATTATTATGCAGATTGCCAATTTGCCAGCAAATGAAAG
>NZ_JBSRVI010000078.1:0-17776 GCF_055134445.1 Arcticibacterium sp. | reverse complement strand
GGACGAAAAAAGGCTACTAAGTATTCATACAGAAGATGAATACAAAAATGCGGAATGGTTAGTGCACACCGCCACTTTGGATTATTTAGAAAGAAATAGCACCCTGAATCAAACGGAAGTCCATTACTGGCTGCTACAAGATAAAACGCAGCAAGAAATAGCCGAACAAATAGGCATAACGCAATCTTCTGTAAACAGAAGAATTAAAAATTCAGGTTGGAACCTTATCGAAAAAATAGTTGAACACTATCAAAATACGCTATGACGCTCACAAATCCCGAAATAAGTCTCCTAGTAAAGCTATTGATTGCACATATGGTATCTGATTACTTTCTGCAATTTAACTCTTGGAGCAGAGATAAAGAATTGAATAAAATAAGGTCTAAAAAGCTTTACTTACATATCCTTATCACTTTTATAGCGGCATGGATATTTTCTGGAAGCTTTCTAGCCGCACTTTTTATAGGTATCACGCATTACGCCATTGACCTGGGTAAAATTTATATCAAATGGAACCGTTATGTGCTGTTTGTATTAGACCAGTTTTTACACACGCTCATGCTTTTTATCGCTTGGCTATGGCTCATTAACGGTTGGAATTGGCTAGGAGAATCCGTACTCTCATTATTTGACAACCCTAAAGTCTGGGTCTTAGTTTTTGCCTACGGCGTCATCACGTTTCCTTTAAGTGTGGTTATTAATATTTTTACGTACAGATGGCGGTCTCAGCTAGAACCAGACCGACAAGAATCTTTAGAAAAAGCAGGATTATGGATAGGCATTTTAGAAAGGATTTTGATTCTGACTTTCATTTTGACAGGTCAATTCTCTGCAATGGGCTTTTTGATTGCCACAAAGGCGATTTTGAGATTTAAGGATACCGAAATCAAACAAATGGAATATGTGCTTATAGGCACTTTAATGAGCATCACTCCTACCATTCTTTTGGGTATATTGGCAAATTATATGATAAATTCTTTTTAATAGACGGAACTATTAAACCGATATATCGTTGTAGATTTACAACGCAATGGGACTGACCGGTTTTGACGGCGTGATGCATTTGCGAGTATAAGCATGTATGGAGTTGGTAGAACCTCCATTTAAAAATTCTTCCGAACAACAAGAGGCAATACTCAGTATGCCATGGCTGCTTAATCTAGATTAGATTAACCTTACGCCACATCTCTCTCCTGCTAACCTCTGCCGCGGGAGAACTAGAGGTGTCGACACGCAGAGGCGTTTTCTGGCGGATTTCTTACCAGTAAATAGTATCGGAGAAAATAAGGGTTGAATTAGGTACGTCGGACGGCTCCTCAATCTCGAAAACTAAGACCGAATAAACATGTAGAAGGCTCGACAGGGGCCATGTTCGGACCAGGGTTCGAATCCCTGCAGTTCCACTTTGTAAAACCTCAACTATCTTATTATTAAGTAGTTGAGGTTTTTTATTTGCAGTTTAGTCCGCATTTAGCCCATAATTGACGATGAAAACCCAAAAGAATTCTGAATTAGAAAGTTAAATGTTTGAATTTTATTACTTTAAAGTTTTAATGAAAGCCAATAAGTCTGCGGCTTGCTCATCCGAATAGTTATTCATGAGTCCTTTGGGCATAAATGAACGTCCGCCTAAAAAACCTTCCGTCTTTATTGCGTCTTTAGAAACAAATAATGTACTCCCGCCCATAAATGCAATGGTGGTTCCCTTATCATCTTTTTTTGAAAGATAGCCTTCCAAAGAATTGCCATCCTTTTGTACCAAACGATATATTGCATAGCTGCTTTCAACTGCTGCATCTGGATTCAAAATGGCTGTTAATAAGGCCTCATTTTCTCGTTTGGCAGAGCCATCGAGAGCTGGTGCAATATTTTGCCCGTTATTTCCAACACGATGACACAGCAAACAAGTTTGAAACAATTGTTTTCCTTTCTTAGCGTCACCGTTTCCATTTTCAGCAATGACTAGAAATTTCTCTAAGTTGGCTTTAAATTCCTTTTTCTCGTCCTCTACGCTAAGGATAACGGCTTCCAACAAGGCAGAACCTACTTCGTCTTTTATATCCCAATTGTGTACACGTTCGGCACTTGACAAATCAAAAGCACTCTGGTCTATAATGTTAGCTTTTAACAGTGTAAGTAGTGCTTTGGAACCTTGTTTGGATGCAGAAACTATTTTAGTTATTTCTAGCTGTTGTGATTGATTTAATGGAGGTAACCATTCTTTTAAAAGACTGGTTGCTAATGCAATATCACCTTTAGCTAAGGCTCTAGCAGCAAGGGCACGAGTAGACTGTTCCAAAGTTTCATTTTTGGCAAATTCTGAAAGTTCTTTTGTATTCAATTCGGCATTGTTTTCTAAAACCGAAATAACAAGGCTCATCGTTTTGGCATCGGTATTTTTTTTACTCAAGGCCAAAATGTGCTCTCTCACATTTGGCGTATTGAGCAATGAAACCGCTTTTAGCCCTAAAAATTGTTTGGACTCTTCTTCCGATGAAAGTAAAAATTCAATTGGCTTTTGTAAAATTTTGCCAAGTTCTACAGATTTAACTTGATCTAAATTTTTGATTATCATTGATAAAAGTGCTTCTGCTCCATTGTCATCATTCAAAATTTGCTCAACCTCATGATATATTGCCGGGTTATTCAACATATTAGCAACCATGACAAATGTAGATTCATCAAAAGATGTGTAGCCAGCTCTTTTAGAAAAATCAAGAAAAACCTGTTCTCTTTGTTCTTTTTTCGGCAAGGCTTGAGAAGCCCATATGACGTTCTTTGCAGCTTGTTGTTCTACTTCTTTAGAGTTAATAAATGCGAATAATTCTTTTGGATATTTTTCAAGTGTTTTTCTCGCCAGATACCTTTCAAAAAGACGTTCGTAAGATCCTCCTAGGCTGTTTCCTCCCAACTCAGGTTTACATGCATTTATTAATATTGCTATAGTTTTCGAATTGGCTTTATCAATTTCTTCCAAAGTTCTTAATACTTGAGAACGAACCATTGGGTTAGGGTCTTCTGAAACCTTTTCGAGCAGGCTCGCCAAATCATCAATGTTAATCGAAAAAGAAGCTAATGAACGTACCGCTTCCCTCCTGAGGTTATCTGAATTGGAATTAAGCAAATTGGAAATCAGCGATGGATCATAATGACGAATTCCTTCCAAAGACCAAAGCCCCAATATCCTAGTGATTTCGTCATGTGAAGTGTCAGAGACAATTGCCAATAAATCTTTAAACAATGCTTTCGTTTCTTCTTTAGGACGATCGCTTATCTGATGCCATGCCGCTCTTTTTGCCCATAATGAAGGCGATTTAAGATAAGCAACAAGTTCATCAGTTTGAACTTCATAAAAATTAGGTATCTCTCTAGTTTTCTGAGACACATGTCTTACACGCCAAATGCGACCATGTGTTTTATCACGATCGGGATGCGAAGTTGGCAACTCATTATGTGAAACAATTTTGTTGTACCAATCTGCTATATACAAACAACCGTCAGGACCAAATTCCATGTTCACAGGGCGAAACCAGTCGTCTGTTGAAGTTAAAAAATCTGGAAGATGTTTAGTGGTTATTGACCCATCATTGTTTCGAATAATTCTTACTGCATTGATATTACTCGCAATTGGATTTGCTAAAAATGCCACATCTTTCCATTGGTCAGGAAAAGAACCTGAATTATCATCGGCAAAAGCTAAACCCGAAATTCCAGTCCCTCCAACGCGAAAATCATGCAATTGGGGCATCCATGGTTGATATGGTCTTAAACGCTCATTACCAATGCCCGGAAAACCAGTACCATTTTCCATGGGCACAATTGAATAACCAAGGTCATTGGCTTCTGTTCCGTACCATTGCCCGTTACCCCTTAATTGAAAACCCCAAATATTATTAAGTCCCGCATTGACAAGCTCTAATTTATCAGCGTCTAAAGAAAACCTAGCTATTTTACTGTAATCAATACGGACTTTAACACCACTAAGCACTGATTTTATTTCTCCTTTATTAAGAGCACCTTGACTGAAATGTATCCAATCTCCAGGGCCCCGCACCAATGTATGAGACATGGTATGGGTGTCTGTAAAACCAAATCCTTCGAATAGTGGAGTTCGGGCATCTGCTTTACCGTCATTATCACTGTCACTTAAAAAGAAAAGTTCTGAACCTTGAGCCACATACGCACCATTTTTATAGGGTAAAATACTTTGCGGAATTGCCAGACCATCTGCCCAAACATTAGTCTTTATTTTAGAGCTGCCGTACAAATCAGAGAGGATCAATATTTTATCATCTCCTTTAGTAACACCTCTGTATAAATCAAGTATTCGCTTGAAATTTGGGTCATTCTCTTGGGCTTCAGGATTATCCATTAGTTTCAATAAATCTTGCCACTGTATATTTGCAACTGGATCGAGTGGATACATTGAACCGGTTTGAGTCCAAAGCCTTCCAGCATCGTCAAAGGTCATATCTATCGGATTGACTATCCCATCTTTTTCGCTCGCTACAAGTTCTATTACAAAGCCTTCAGGTACTTGAAAACCCGCTAATTCTTTTTCTGGTGAATTTGCCTCTGTTCTAGTTGACTGAGTTTTTTTATCAAGAGCCACACCCTTTTTTATTTCTGCGTCCGATTTCGATGCCATTTTCTTACAGCCAATAATTAGACAGAAAGCAACTCCTGCGGCAAATGCTAGATTCTTAATATTCATTTGTTAACTAATTGATTGTCAATTACAGTATTACAAAGTTGTAATGGTTATATACTTGAATTCTACTTTTGCGTTTCCACCACTATGTAATTGAAAACCGATGACCCCTTTTGAAGGTATGTCTGGGTCTTTCTCAACATACTCCGAAACTTTTACACCGTTAATGTACAGTTCGTGTTTGTTTCCTTTGCATCTTACTATGTAGCTATTCCAACCTTCTTCATTAAGAATCTGTTTTAAAATGTTAAGATTACCGCCAACAAGTTTAGCACGGCGATGCTCATCATAGATATCACCCCAGTAGCCTTTTCCGATATCTGCTTGATAGCCAACAATTTTATTTCCCTCAATAATGGAACGGTATTGAACACCACTATTTATTAGACCCTGGTCGTGGTTACCAGAAATCCTAAATAGGAATCTCAATTCAAAATCCTCAAAGGCTTGGGTGGTATGAAGGTAGGTATTGGTTGGAATCTTAGTTTCTCCATCACCTCCGATAATAACTCCATCTGCCACTTTCCAATATTTGCTATTGTCTGATTTTACTGTCTTCCAGCCATTTAGTGTGCTACCATCAAAAAGAGAAAATGTTGAATCAACTTTTTGAGCGTATGAGCTATTAGAGAAGGTATAGATTACCAATATGAAAAATATGAAGGCTCTGACTATTTTTTTTACGCTGATTGGATTGTTATAAACTGATTTCATAAACAGGATTGGACACTTTAAAATTATTAGTAAGAGGTAAATTTTTAATTAAATATCAAAATTTGGAATGCTTTTATATTCCCCACCGTTCATTGCTGATTCATGAGCAATGATACCCGGAGCGGTATAAGCCAAAGCTTCATAAATGTTCACCTCCGGTTCTCTATCTTCAAGTATCGATGAAATAAATTCGTGGGTAATAAAGGTATGAGAACCGCCATGACCACTACTATGTCTCATTGCTTGTGGCAATGCATCAGTTTCCCACCACTTTTCTTGATCATAGGGTTTTAGTTCGGGGTGGGCTACCGTAAAGCCACCATCATCTTTTACTAATTTATCACCAGCATGAACCGTGTGTACAGGTTCATTTTTATAACCCATATAATAACTCATTTTGTCGCCACGCCATTCTCCTTTTTCACAATGCGACAAGGCTCCTCGCCAACATACTTCGGCCGTAAATGAATTTCCGCGATTGGTTTTAAACAAGGCTGTTTCATTCCAAAATGGATTGTTATAAGGATTGCCCTTGAGGATAGGGTCATCATCGCCCCAACCTAAACCAGTCACATGTGTTAAGCGTTCACCAGTTACGGCAATTAAAAAAGCTGTGACGTGCGTAGGGTACAACATAGGCGGTAGTCCGTGACGCCAAGTAGCTGAACCATCCGTATTAAAATACAACTCTTCAAGCCCTGGATGGTAATATTGAGCGGCACTACTAAAGATATTGCCAAATTTACCCTCCGCATACATCTTCTTGGCGGTGATGGTTTCTTGTCTATAGGTAGAGGTTTCAGCCATCATATATTTTTTGCCTGTAGATTTAACGGCTTCCAAAATTCGATAACAATCTTCGATAGTCAAAGCAGCAGGTACAGCACACAATGCATGTTTGCCTGCTTTTAAAGTTTGAATAACATGATTGGCGTGATCTGGAGCAGGAGTAAATATGCCTACAGCTTCAATTTTTGGGTCTTGAAGTAATAATTCTAAAGAGTTATATGCTTTCTTGCATTTATAGGTTTTCATTAAGGCCGAGCGTCGATCTGCTCGTAGATCGCTAACTGCTTCGACGGTGACATTCGGGTGCTCATTAAAGTGAAAACCTAGTCCAAATCTTCCGCCAACAACACCAACACGTACTTTTCTAGACGAAGTTGGTATACCTGCAAAGGTGAAGCGTGGTGAAATAGCAAAGGCAGTTCCGGTAGCAGCGGTAATTCCTATAAAATTACGACGAGAGCATTTTTTATAATTCGGTTGATTCATTAGTTAATTTCTTTGTAGGTGAAAATACATAAACCTTGTGAAAAAGCCCAAACAGTAGAACTTGTTTGATTGTAAGCATCCCAATTAATTTTAAACGCTGTCTGATAAAGGGAAAGGTGAGATAACTAATATTCGCCCAGCTTAAGGAGAATCTTTATCATTCTCTACTCAAAAAAAATCCCCAGCATATGCCAGGGGTTTTCCAATTTACTATTCTTTCTACTCTATTAATTTTTCAAGATTGTTGAGCTCTTTGTTGTCAGTTTCTGGGATAATAAGTACACTATAGAATTCTATATCAAAACAGATTGGATCAACCAAAACTCCAGAATTAACTGTACTAAAATGCTTCTTAAAACCGAAATAGAAAGCCGCTCGTTTAAATGACTGGCATTCAGCATTCTACGCCTTGCACAAATCTGTCCGCAAACTCAATTCAGTGACCATAACTGTGACATGCTTCTAAATTTAACTGTCTGATTTATTGCTATTTAATCTCTCAATACGCAGTTATCGAACGCATAATTTGGTTTAACCAATTTTGATTATAAATGAATATTTTTTTATCCGTACTTGGCATGACTAAAGCTATGGAAGGATTCTCCAATTTATTTTAATAAATAAAGAACAAAAAAATACTCGAAAACTACCTATTACTTTAATCAAACATGGTTTTGGAAAACTGGTAACTGGCTTCAAGAGAATCCTCTATTTGAGCCCATTTTACTTTGTGTGCCGATATATTATTCAAAGCACTCAAAGCTCCTAAAACGCCAGCCGCTTGCCCCATTGCTACAGCATTACCCGTTACGCGATAACTGGCATGAGCCACAAAATCACCACTAATGCACCGTCCGGCCATTAACAAACCATCAACATCCTTGGCAATGAGAGCTCGAATTGGAATATCATATGGTTTTGCTCTCAGCCCTTCTTTGGTAGTATTACTGAGAGCACTTTCATCGTTCTTACTCTTTGTGGCAGCATGGATATCTATTCCGAAAGTAACTCTCGCAATGGCATCTTCATGTCGTACTCCCATAATTAAGTCTGAATCTGTGACTGTATAAATACCATGAAGTCTTCTACCCTCCCTAACTCCAATCTGTTCGCACGACGCAACTAACTGAACACTCTCCCATTTGCCTCCAAATTTTCTTAAAGTTTTAACTACTTTATTTACCTCTGCTCTTCCCCTCACAGTAGCGGCCGTCATTTGGTCTGCATCAAAAGGGTCAACGCCATATTCGTGATTAATCATTAATGCAATGAGGTTATCTTTAACTTGAAATAAAGTGGGATGACCGTAGGAAGTATCTATTCCTGCACGATGTAGTTCTTCTTTAAATGCGTTTGTTTTTTCCCGATGCTCCTTATCCCCATTATAAAAAGAGATAAAATCACTTAATCTTTCTGGCTTATCTATAGTGATGAGAGACATATAGGTCATTGGTTGAGTCTCTCCAGTTTCTTTATATCCATAATCCCAACCGTTTCCGGCTAAGGCTCCCAAATCTCCATCGCCTGTTGCATCAATAAAGGCTTTTGCAACCCACGCTTGACGACCTGACTTAGATTCCGTTATTATAGTGGTTAATTGTTTTTTATCATTGGTATATGCCGCTACAACCCTTGTATGTAATTGAAACTTAACCCCCGCTTCAATACATTTCTCTTCAAGAAGTAATTTCATTTCTTCAATTTCATAAACAAAGTTCTTAACGTTGGTACCTCTTTTAGCACCTCTTTGTTCTAATTCTTTCATTATCTCATAGGTAATGCCAGGCTTTTCAAAATCAAAAATCCAGGCCAACATACCTGCGGTCCAAACGCCCCCTAAACAACCATGAACTTCTATTAACCTGACTTTTGCACCCGTTCTTGCTGCTGCAAGTGCTGCTGCAAATCCAGCAGGTCCAGCTCCACAAACAATTACATCTACTTCTTCTACAATGGGAACATCCTTAGCTTTTTCATGATACATACTGGCTGGAAGACCATTAGAATACAATATTTTATTTTCCGCACCCATAATTGGTAAATGAGGAATCAAAGTAGCTCCCCAAATGCCAACAGCCGATTTCTTTATGAACTTTCTTCTACTATTTTCCATTCTATTAATTCTTTTATTTTAAGGGTTTTAATTACCAATTCAATTTCTTTTCTAAATCATCCCACACTACTTTTTTACCATTTTTATAAGATAAAGTTGCCATGTGAGCAGTTATTGCTTCTTGATAGGCACTTTCTATATTACAGCTAGTCTCCCAACCATTTCTAATACATAGCAACCATTCCATGATATGGAGATGGGTTGGATCTATTTTGATTCCATTTTTGTATGTACTCATCATACCCTTTTGCTTGAAATACTCAGTAGTCGCTCCACTAATGGCATCGACAGCTTCGGGAACTTCTTCTGCTTTAGAAGGATATTCAAAAAAGGCTTCATTCTTCTTCATAATTCCAGAAGATAGTTTTTGAGCATATTTTGTGGAGCTAGGATTTGGAAATACCTTAATCGTATTTCCCAAATACATAGTAGCATCAGAACCCATTATCATACTTTCTCTAGTGGCGTCATTCGCCAATGTGGCACTATACAGAAGTGTCATGTTCTTATCAGGGTATTCAAAACTAACCTGAAAAACATCCGGAACTTCACGACCATCTTTGTAAAAATAAATGCCACCTGAAGCCATCGCTGAATGCGGTATTCCTAGATTCATTATAGAATTTATCGAATCAAATTCATGCGTAAATAAATCGCCAGCCAGCCCTGTTCCATAATCCCAGTATTTTCGCCATCTAAAAAATCGGTCAGCGTCAAATGCTCTTGTAGAATCAAATTGAGCCCAATCAATATTAATTTCACTCGCATCTTTCGGAATGTCGTACACCCAAGCACCTTGTCTTGAATTCCTATTGGTACTTGACTGAATTAATGTTGTCTTTCCCAAAACATCGAGATACAAAATATCTTTAGCGTGATGGTAGGTATCCTTTTGACGTAGCTGATGGCCTAACTGAAAAGTAACATTACTCTTTTTTACAGCTTTATATACTTCATTTACTTCCTCATACTTATGAGTAAAGCATTTTTCTACATAAACATGCTTTCCTTGCCTTACAGCCTCTATCACCATAGGAGCATGCATATGATCTGGTGTCGCAATAATTACAGCATCTATCTCCTTTGACGCCAACAGTTCTTTATAACTTCTGTATAATCGGGCTGTTTTTCCGCCGGCTTCTAACGCTTTCTTGGCTCTAAAATCATAGAGGTCACAAATACCTGTTATTTCAATATTCAGGCTTTCTTGATTCGCATATTCCTCATAGCTTGTGTTTCCTTTGTTATTTTCAACCCATTCAGCAGTCGGAAAACCAGCGGCTCTCATAAGCTGCTCTCCTCTTATTCCAAACCCAATAATCCCAACTTTTAGCCTTTTAGAAGATAAGCTCTCAATATTTTTACTATCTACTTCCTTCGCATTTAAGGGGCTGTCTACCAAATATGATAATGACATCATACCAGATATTTTAAGAGCATCTCGCCGGCTTATATTTTCTTTCATTTCCATAGGTATTTAATGATCACATCAAGCGACCCTAATAAGACAGCAAAACGGTTTAATTACTCCAATTTAATAACCTGGATTCTGGTCTTTAACGCCATCAAGAGCCTGATTAAAGTTGAATTCATTGATGGGAATAGGCCATAAATAATTTTTCTCTGATAGTTCAATACCCCAAACCTCCTTGATTATTTCTGAGGCTTTTCCTGTTCGTTTCAAATCGGGCCATCTTTTACCCTCCAATTGAAATTCGTATCCTCTTTCTTTAAGAATTAATTCCAAGAAGCTGTCCGAATCGTAGTCTCCTGTTCCAAAGTCTATTGAAGATGGCTTTTGTGGCTCTAAACCATATGCTCTCCTATGCACTTTATTTAATGCTTCTATCGCCTCTTTGGTAACTCCATTTACCCTACCTTCAGCCTCAGCATAGATTAATAAAACATCTGCATATCGATACCAAGTTACTGGGTTGCCGCCACCAGCCAGACCAGGACTTTCAGTATCTATAAATTTCATGGAAAGTAATGTGGTGGGAGATACTCCAAATTCTTGCGGATACCATAACCCTTTTCTCAGATCTTTATCATCCCAGTTTTTAAAAGCTGGATTCTCTGAATTTCCATGAACACCATAGACTCCAGAGTTGCCATAAAGGCCGGTTCTAGGATGATTCAGTAAACCAGGCCAGATATTTCCTAAACCATTGTCATGAGAATATAAAGAGTAGAAAATTTCTTCTGAATTTTTGACAGTATTTGAGCCAAAAAGATTCTGAAAATCTTCAACCTTTTTAACCGTCAACAATGCATATTTTCCTGAGCTAATTACCTCATACGCCTTATCACGAGATTCAGCATATTT
This sequence comes from Arcticibacterium sp., assembly GCF_055134445.1. Taxonomy (NCBI): domain Bacteria; kingdom Pseudomonadati; phylum Bacteroidota; class Cytophagia; order Cytophagales; family Leadbetterellaceae; genus Arcticibacterium; species Arcticibacterium sp. Next base: position 6,637 of record NZ_JBSRVI010000078.1, on the reverse strand, counting down.
ACCATTATTCAAATAAACATCGGAAAGTAATGTTTTGGCAGCCCACTTAGATGGTGCACCTCTAAGCCTTTCTTCATTGGGTAATTTTACTTCTGCTTCGGCCAAATCTCTAAGAATAAGCTGATAAATTTCATCTACCGAACTTTTAGGTACATCTATGATGTCAAAATTCTCTTCCGTACGAATAGGTACGGAACCCCAATTTTTAACTAAGTTGAAATAGGCAAACGCCCTTAGAAACTTAGCCTCCCCGATAAAACTATCCTTTTCATTTTGATTTAACATAGAGCTCAAAGGCACATTTCGAATCACTAGGTTGGCGTTTCGTATCGCCAAATAAAATGGCCCCCACATGTTTGAAGTTCGCGTAACCCAGGTACTGTTTAAACCATCATATTGATTTAACCAGGCCCAGCTACCACGACCATAGCACATTTCATCCAAAGCACTGTTAATTCCCACAATACCCGCATCTGGTAATTGGCGTAAGGGTTCATAAATGGCATTAACCGCTGTTCCAACTTCCAAAGAAGTATTATAAAAGCTTTCCTCGGCTACCAACTTTGGACCTTCTTCAAGAATCTTTTCGCACGAAATTAGGGATATCGCTACAAGAGCAATTAGACCTGTTCCTGTGACTTTACCTTTTGACCAATTCAAAAGCTTTCGAGTTTGGCTAGTATTCTTATATAGACTATTTTTCATTGTAAAATTCATTTTGAGTTTTAAAAATTGGCCTGTACACCAAAAGTGATTGACTTCGCTGTTGGATAGGTATAATAATCTATCCCTTGATTTACAGAGGTATTTCCACCTAGAGAGTTCACTTCTGGATCCCACCAAGAATAACGGGTCAGGGTAAGCAAGTTTTGGGCACTCATATAAAAACGTAAACTATTCTGACTTGATTTAGGCATCTCCAGTTTATACGCCAATTCGATATTCTTTAATCTTAGATATGAACCATCTTCAACAAACCTATCTGATGCTTTAACATTGGTACTAAGACGTGGTATCGGATATTTGGCGTCCGTGTTGGTTGGCGTCCAATGATCAAGATATACAGCTCTTGGCATATTCAGTCCTATACCATAATCAAGTGTATTATTTATAGCGTTGACATTAAATATGTCGTTCCCTTGAGTTCCTTGAAAGAAAAAAGAAAACTCAATTCCTTTAAAGGACATATTTGACTGGAGGCCGTAAATGAAATCTGGATTAGGATCACCGATAAATGTTTTATCATTAGAGCTAATGATACCATCCCCGTCCAAGTCTTTGAATTTTATACTTCCCTTGTCGTCATACCCGTCTTCTAAGTACCCCCAGAAACGACCAACCGGCTGGCCCTCTTTAAGTACATTCAGGTCATCTTGTACCAGGTTTACATTAATACTTCCACCAAAAATATCTCTACCGTTGACAAGCCTCGTAATCTTATTTCGATTAGACGAAAAGTTTAAATTAACATCCCATAAGAAATCTTTCTTAGTCAGTAATTTGGCATCTAAGGCAACTTCTATCCCCTTATTTTGTAGACCTCCAATATTTCGGATGGCCGTATTATATCCCATAGAGGATGGCAGACCTACAGTATTAAGTAAATCCTTGGTGTCCTTTATATAATAGTCAATAGACATATTATATCTATTGTTCAAAAAGCCTAAATCAAAACCAATGTTTTTCGTTTCGGAGGTTTCCCATTTTAGGTTTTGCGGTAAACGTGTTCCTGGAGCATAGCTGACCTGAAGTCCGTCACCAAGAACAACATTCCCAGAATAGAGTAAATTTAATGTTGTATATGCAGCGATAGCCTGGCTACCTACTCTCCCCCATGAAGTTCTTAATTTCATGTTAGAAATAAGAGAATTCTCGAAAAAGAAGTCCTCATTAGAAATTCGCCAAGCAAATGCTGCAGATGGGAAATATCCCCATTTATTTCCTTTACTAAACTGAGATGCACCATCTGCTCTCATACTAGCAGTAAAGAGATATTTATTATCGAACGAATAATTTACACGACCCAATCCAGATAGCAGTTCTGACTTTCTATAAGAACTGCTTGGAATATTGGGATTTAAAGCGGCTCCAATATCAAACGCTTCTACTACATCACTAATATATCCAGTACCACCACCACTATGACCTACTGTGGTAAAATCTTGATAAGTGAATCCTAAAACAGATGACAAAGAATGTTTATCATTAAAAGTCTTATTATAACTTACTGTATTCTCGTTAAGTAAACTCGTATAATTTACAGAGCCTATGTTGGCGGAGCTATTTCCACTTAAAATATTGTTTGTTACATGCTGAGTTTGAAGATCGCCTCTACTTTCTATGCCCCCAAGAATCTTAAAGGTAAGTTCGGGTATAGGACTATAGGTGAAATCTGCATTAATAATTATCAAATTCGACTCTTTAATCGAAGTTGCTTCATTTAGTGAATTTATTGGATTGGCTAGACTATTTGAGATGAAAGGGTAAGCAGTAAGCAGTCTTCTATAGGTACCATCTTCATTATATGGACTTAAGGTAGGCGGTGCAGAAAGTGTACCTCCAATTATTCCTCCTCCCCGATTCCCTCCAACAGGGTTTTTTATGTCTGTATTTATCCTACTAAGCTTAGTGGATAATGATACTCTGGATTTCTTATTGAAATCATGCACAATGTTGGAAACCAACGAATATCTATTATAATCGCTCCTCTTAATAATACCTTGCTGATTATGAGCACTCAAGCCTATTGCAAATCTTGTAGCCTCACTGCCACCACTTATATTTAGAGAATTTCTAATCATAGCAGCGTTTTTAAACAAGGCATCCTGCCAATCAAAACCTGTTCCTGCCTTATTAATTTGTTCTTGAGAGAAGAATGGATTAGCATTTGAATTTGCCAAGGTCTCATTGACAAAAGAAGCATATTCTTCAGCATTCATCAATTCAAGCTTCTTTCTAAGGTATTGCATACTATATCCTGAGTTAAACGAAACCCTCGCCTTACCTGATTTTCCTTGTTTCGTTGTAATTAAGACTACCCCGTTTGCTCCTCTTGACCCGTAAATGGCGGTAGCAGAAGCATCCTTTAGAATCTCTACACTTGCCACCTCTGAACTATTTAGGATAGTAATATCATTTGTTGGAAACCCATCTATAACATACAGAGGTTCATTACTTCCTTGTATAGATCCAATTCCTCTTATTCTAACACTAATTGGTGCTCCGGGTGCTCCTGAGTTTTGCTGCACATAAACTCCAGCTGCTCTCCCATTCATAGCCTGAATGACATTAGTCGTAGGTAGGCTTTGAATTTCGTCTTCTTTAATAGAAACCAAAGAACCTGTCAAATCACTCTTTTTTACGGTGCCATATCCGATAACCACAATCTCTTCTAGAGCTTTCGAATCAGTCTTCATCCTAATCTCTATCTGAGTGGAATTGTCAAGAACCAACGTATAATCTACGTATCCTACGAAACTAAAGACAAGCTCATCTCCTGGATTAGCTTCTATATTAAAATTCCCATTCTCATCTGTAGAAGTTCCATTGATTGTTCCTTTGACTCTAACGGTAACCCCAATAAAACCGCTACCATTCTCATCCAATACTCTACCTTGGATTCTGTTTATAGAAGACGACTTTTCTTCTTCTTTTATCTTGAATTGTTCTCTGTCTCTCTTTATGACAATTTGATTTCCAGAAACGGCGTAATTAAGTCTTAAACCAGTTAATACACCGCTCAGAACCTCAGCTACAGTCGTATTAGAATAATTGACACTAACTTTCTGATTAGCGTTTATTAAATCAGGGCTATAAATAAATTTAATTTCGCTAAGCTTTTCTATCTCACTGAAAATAAGCTTAATAGGACTTCTATCAACTTTTAATGATATTTTCTGTTCCAATACATCCTGAGAGAAGCCTTCTCTAGCGATGGAGCCAGTTAAGAAGCACAGGAGCAGTAGGAGCTGTATTACTGAAATTCTCATGATATTAATGAGTATCCTTGTTTTAGGATATGATTTTTGCATAACTTGTAAATGTTTAAGGGATGAGCAATTTTCTTTAAATATGCCTAACTGTAAGTCCAATTACAGTTAAGCCTTGAGTCTTGGAACTACTTGTCCCAAGGCTCTTTTTTTTAGGAAGAGTTCATTTAAATAGAGTTTAAAGTATTATTCAGTTTTTACGCTTTATCAAAATCTTATCATCAATTTCCTGAAAAGAGGCCTCTAGGGCTAAACAAATAAGTTTTAGTTTTTCTCTCAAAGGTTCATCACCTAAGTGAGCGGTTAATCTTGAAGAAGACAACTTTTCTTTATCATACACAATATCAACATTATACGCCTTCTCCAATGTGTTGAAAACATCTTCTGCCCTAACCTCATTAAAATTAAAATTCAAGATTTCTATCTCCTCCAACAAATCACTTTTTTGAATATTTTCAGGCTTTAGAGTATGTTGTTTATTCCTACCTACTTCTAGTTTTTGAGAAGGTTCAAGTACGATACCGTGTAATTCACTGCCTTCAATTTTTGCCGATTTATTGAAATCTTTTTGGGTGAAAACGGAGACTTTACCTGATTTTACAAAAACTTCAGCGGTATTTGATTTAGCATTAGTCCGTATCGTAAAACTTGTACCTAACACCTTTGCTATCATATCATTAGCGTATACTATAAATGGTCTTTCTTTATCTTTATAAACCTCAAAAAATGCCTCTCCCTCCATTATGAGTTCTCGACGCTCAACACCAAAAGTTTTAGGATTATAACTGATTCTTGTTTTGGGTTGTAATAATATAGAAGAGCCGTCTGGAAGATTCACCAGTAGAGGTTTTACCCCTAGATTTTGTTTTTCAAAAATCTCCCCTGAGACCAATCTGGCGTTTTCAACGTTTGTGCTATAGCTAGCAATGTCTGTAACATATTTAACTTGATTTAACACTAAATATCCACCTACAAGAAGGATAGCTGCAATTGCAGCAGCAACTTTCAGATAAAATCTGGTTCCGAATTTTTCGTGATCATAGGAATTCGATTCTTTCTCCTGAACATTATTTTTTTCCACTTTATTAATAATACCAGATAATCGAGACTCCATATCTATAATCACTTGCGGATTAAGAACTTCCCACTCATGCATATACGTAAAGTAGAGTTCCTTATTCTCATCCAGTTTTAACCATTCCTGAATCATACCCCCTTCGAAACTGGTATGTTTTCCCTCGAAAAATTTAAAAAGTATTTTTCTTGAAATCGACTTTTCCATTCTATTGATGAATTTCTTTATTAGTTAACTATTACTAAAAGCACAATACCAAAATAGGCCTCATTGCTTAATGTTTCTCTTAATTTCTTTAAGGCTCTGCCTATCAATCTTTCTACCGCACTAACCGTAATATTCAATTCCTTGGCAATTTCAACGTACCTTTTTCCATCTAATCTATTGAGCTGAAAGGCTCTTCTAGACTGTTTGGGTAGGCTTCCAATTGCCTTTTCTAGATGTTGTATAAGTTCATGGAAGTTCATAATGTCTTCTGGTGTCATCTGAATTCCCTTATTCAAAACCTCTTCATTTATTTCTACTATCAGATGTTTTTTATCTATGCTCCTACTTAGATAGTTCAATGACTTATTTCTCACGGCCTGATATAAATATGACTTATAGGATGTCTTCATCTCCGTATCACAGCGTTTCTCCCAAAAATCTTCAAAGACATCAGAAACAATATCTTCAGCCGCTTCTCGATCATATACAATTCGAATCGCATTACTACACAAGGCGGCATAGTAATATCTAAACATCAACTCAAAACCGTCCCTTACAGACTCCCGAAAGGTATTTCTAAGTACAACCTCCTGATTAAATTCAATCTCATTACTAGATATCCTCATCAAACTCGGCTTCGATAATTTTCGCTCAGTATTTGGTTTCATCTTTCTGGTTGGTCAGGGGTTGTACATTAATAGAGGCACAATTATTACCATAAACCCCACATTCTTTCTTGAAATTTTTCAATTATTTCTAAAATAAGGCTAAAAACTAACTCTCACATAAAACTCATTCAAAATCTCTAAGTGAAAAAATCACTGTTTAAACCCGAATTATTCATTAGAAAATCTCCCGATAGCTATCGGGAACGAAGCTAAATTGCTCCCCATCAGTACGTAGACCCATTTAAACTCAATCACCAGGATCCTTAGACAAAAGGCTCAGGTAAACGTTATGCTAATTTCCTTTTATTGTCTGATTTATTGCACTTTAAAACTCATAACGATTCCCCTATGCATAATCTAGGTTGAAATATCCTGTCATCCAAAGCAACTTTAAAAGCCAATCAGGACGATTTTTTTTAACGAATCATTGGACGATTCGCTGACCTTAAGACTGAATCATTAAGCAAAAGAATCATAGGTTTCTATTCGTCGATTCTTATTAGTGTAGGACATATTATGTGTAGACTTTGATTTCTTGCTGGTGTTATGCCTAACGAATATTTTGAGTTTTGATTACAGCACAATCATAACAATTTGATTGTTCTAATAGATTCACTGACAAATAGTTTTTGAAATGCTAAAATTACTCAGTCCCAGTCTCAATATCATATTCAAAGGAGGTACCATTCACGAGATCC
>NZ_JBSRVI010000077.1:0-22959 GCF_055134445.1 Arcticibacterium sp. | reverse complement strand
AGAGAATGGCCAAGATTGGTAAATAGAAGTATGCTAATTTTCTAGTACTCATAGAAAGAATGCTTTTAGGCAGGTTTAAAGTCAGAAAAAGAATTATCGTTATAGAATAGAACAATTTTACTAATCATTTTCTGATGAACATATTTAGCATCGTTGTTTAAAGACGAAGACACCGAATTTGAAGCCATAGCTGCCCCAACATTAGACGACTTAAAATCAGTGAAAGAATTATCATCGTAAAAGACGACTATCTTCACTATCTCTTTCTCACCTGCTGAAGCAGCATTCGCTGAGAATAGATCCGCTTGTGCTTCTTTTATATCCTCATTTTCTGTATGAGCGTCTTCTGCTATTATTTTTAACAAATCTAGATTCAACGCATGCTCATCAAAAGTCCATTGCACACCCAATTGTGGAAATTGCATAAGAATTTTTTGAATAATTTCTAAACTTGGCCTATTTCTTCCGGCAATAATATGGCTAATGATGGGCCTACTAACACCAATATGATCAGCAAATTTAGAACTACTAAAGCCTAGCTCTTTAATAATTATTTCAATTTTCTGGTTTAAAGTCATCTTATTATAATCGTTCTCTTATAGAAATATCAATTCATCGTTTACAAATATATGTCAATTTGTTTACATTTCCAAATAGTCAATTTACATTACTAAACTTATTGAATTTACATTTCTGTTGCTGGGTGTTTATGATTGTAAATTCAGACTTTCTTCTATACTAAGTAGTTATATCAAAATATTTGTGAGAGAAAAGAAGGTTTGGCGACTCATAGCATTTCATAAATTTTCAAAAATAAATGAAATAGTCTTTGGAATTAACATTTATTATATGCTACCTTTGAATATAATAAGTCGCGAAAAGAGATTCCGACTACGTGTAACTTTCCAATAATATAAATAAAACTTTAAGACGTTAATCCTTTGAGATTGTCTTAAAATAAAATAGCCACACTTTTTAAAGTGTGGCTATTTGCTTTTTATCATTCTAGGTTCCTTTCTACATCTTAAACCGCTACGTCATTCTCTCGAAGTGCATCGTTGAGAGATGTCTTTAAGTCTGTACTGGCCTTTCTTTTACCAATAATTAAAGCACAAGGGACACTGTAATCACCTGCAGGGAATGACTTAACCTGAGTCCCAGGAATAACCACAGAATCTGCAGGAACATAACCTTTATAAATAACGGGTTCATCCCCAGTAACATCTATTATCTTTGAGCTTTTAGTAATGGTTACTCCAGCTCCTAGGACAGCACGTTTACCAATATGAACACCTTCTACTACAATACACCTAGAGCCAATAAAAGCACCATCCTCAATAATAACTGGCGATGCCTGAGCAGGCTCTAAAACTCCTCCTATGCCAACTCCACCGCTCAAATGAACATTCTTACCAATTTGAGCACAGCTACCCACTGTGGCCCAGGTATCCACCATGGTTCCAGAGTCTACAAATGCTCCAATATTGACATAAGAAGGCATTAAAATTACACCAGGGGCTAAATAAGCACCATATCTAGCAACCGCCGGAGGAACAACCCTTACACCCAATTCAGCATAATTCGTTTTTAAATCCATTTTATCATGGAATTCAAATATTCCAACCTCTGTAGGAACCATCTTTCTCAGAGGGAAATAAAGAATAATTGCTTTTTTTACCCACTCATTGGTTTGCCAAGAACCATCTTCTAATGGTTCCGCTACCCTTAACTCTCCTTTATCTACCGCTTCCACTACATCATTAATGGCAGTAATTACATGCTCACTCTTTAATAATTCTCTGTTATCCCAGGCTTCAAGGATTATTTTTTGACGTTCTTCCATTAAACTATTCAAATATTTGGTTAATAAATTTTTACTTGATTATAACATACTCAAATAACTGGTTAGTCGAGTAATATAGGTCGTGAATGAACCCAAAAAGCAGGATGTTATTTTGCACTTTTGGCAACCAAATAATATTTGGCTACCGCTCGTCACCTTCAAGCATTCTGCAAAACTAAGACATAATTCTAAATTGCCCATCTTCTAAGCATTTGTATTTTTCAAACCCTCCTACCCTTAGTATTAAAACCCAAACAGTTAGGAATGCTATTTATTTTAACAATATTAATGACATAAAAATAAATTGTATTATTCCCGTAACTTCTTGCTACTTTCATAGAATACTTCAGCATTATTATAAAAGTGCTATTTTTGTGTATCATTTACCATAAAAATTATAACAGAAATGAAGGATATTAAAGTTGCTATTAATGGCTTTGGAAGAATCGGAAGATTAGTTTATCGTCAGATATATAACATGGAAGGCATTGATATTGTGGCCATTAACGACCTTACAAGCCCAGAATCACTAGCTTATCTCTTAAAATATGATACGGCTCAAGGTAGATTCGATCAAGAAGTTACCGCTACTGAAAATAGTATTATAGTAAACGGAGACAATATAAACGTATACGCTCAAAGAGACCCATCTCAAATTCCATGGGCTCAGCATGATGTTGATGTGGTTTTAGAGTGTACCGGATTTTTCGCTTCTGACGAGAAAGCTTCTGCACACCTTAAAGCAGGTGCTAAAAGAGTGGTTATTTCTGCACCAGCTACGGGTGATGTAAAAATGATAGTATTTGGTGTAAATCATGAAACTTTAGATGGTACAGAAACTATCATTTCTGGAGCTTCTTGTACAACAAACTGCTTAGCTCCTATGGCTCAAGCATTGAACAACTCATTTGGCATCAAAACGGGCTTAATGACTACAATTCATGCTTACACTAACGACCAAAGTACGCAAGATGGTCCTCATAAAGATTTTAGAAGAGGAAGAGCTGCTGCTGAAAATATAGTTCCTAATACTACAGGTGCTGCTAAAGCTATAGGTAAAGTATTACCTGAATTAGATGGTGTTTTAGATGGTGCTGCTCAACGTGTTCCTACATTAACGGGTTCGTTAACAGAATTAGTAACCATCTTAGACAAGAAAGTTACAGTTGAAGAAATCAACGCCGTAATGAAGGCTGCTGCATCTGATAGTTATGGTTACACAGAAGACCCTATTGTAAGTTCAGACATCATTGGTATTACTTATGGTTCATTATTTGATGCAACTCAAACTAAAGTACAAACAGTAGGTGATAGCCAATTGGTTAAAACTGTTAGCTGGTATGATAACGAAATGTCTTACGTTTCTCAGTTGGTTAGAACGGTTAAATATTTCGCAGGTTTAATCCAGAAATAAGATTTTTTGTTAAACACTAAAAATCCCCATTGCTAATTTAGCGATGGGGATTTTTTTATGTGCTGTCATTGAATCTCTGATGATTAAACCCGCTTTATGTATTAGGCAATCTCCCGATTTTATCGGGACCGTAGCTAAATTGCTACAAATCAGTATACTTCGCCAAGCTCAACACAGGCTACACCCATTTAAACTCAAACACCATAGCACATCGACATTAGCTCAGGGTAAACGCTATGCTAATTTCCTTTAATTGTCTGATTTATCGTACTTTAGCTACTCATTACAATTCTGCAATGCATAAACCGGGTTAAACCAATAGTTTAGCTTTAATATAGTTAATGGTATAACCTTTTTCCACCCATAGGTTCTCATAATGAGTCTGTATACCATGGTGTTCTGCTAACAGAGCCGAATGATATAAATCATCTGTATATCCCAATATCTCGAAATCACTATCATTAGATATCATCTCTAGGCTATATTCATAGAGAAATGGACTATCCGTTTTGAGCCTAAAAAGGCCATCTTTTTTAAGGTACTTCTTATATAAATTAAGAAAGTGTTGATTGGTAAGACGCTTTCGCTCTTGTTTCTCGCTGGGTTGTGGATCTGGATGAATAAGCCAGATTTCATCAACTTCTTTTTCTTCAAAAAACTCATCCAAATACTGAATTCCAGTCCTCAAAAAAGAAGCATTTTTCAGATCTTTATCTAACGCTCTCTTACTTCCCCTGGCAATCCTGTCCCCTTTGATATCAATACCAATGAAGTTTTTATCCGGTACGTTTTCAGCTAGACCTACGGTATATTCTCCTTTACCACAGGCTAATTCTAATACCAAAGGTTGCTTTTTCTCAAAATAAACCTTATTCCAATTTCCTTTAATAGTGGTATACAGGGGCTTACCATTCTCTATCACGTTCCAAACCTCCTGATTATGCTGAAATCTATGTAATTTTCTTCTCGACACTTGATTATAAATTTTCTAATTCTGCTACTAAATAGGTACTTCCTCCAATATAAATAAAATCGTTTTTCAAAGCTCTTTCTTTTGCGACAACTAAAGCATCATTAACATTAGCAAAGTAATATGAATCTAATATGTTAAACTTGTTAGCACAGGCTTTTAGTTCTTCTAATGATTTCGAACGCAACGAATTAAACGAACAAAAGTAATAACTGGCATCATGAGGTAATAGATTTAAAGTAGTCTTCAAATCTTTGTCCGCAGCAAAACCCAATATAAAATGTACTCTATTATAGAGATGTTTACTAAGATATGTCTGTAGTAATCTAAAGGCATGAGGGTTATGCCCTGTATCACAAATGGTTAAAGGATTAATGGCCATTTTTTGCCACCTTCCTTTTAATCCCGTATTTCTTATAACATGTGCTAGCCCTGAAGTCAGTGATTTACTAGATATATTATAGCCTGATGAATTGTTAATTATATTAACACAAGTGATAACACCTAATAAGTTCTGTTTTTGATAAGCACCCTGAAGATCCAAACCGATTTCAAACTCATCATCATTCTTCAAACCATCAACTATATAATTAGTTAATCCTTCTTTCTCTTTTATGAAGCGACCAATATAACGCTCCTGAGCAAATATAATTTCAGACTTTCTTAATTTAGCTTGCTCAAGAAATATCTTTGTAGTTGATATATCCTTTTCAGAAATGACTACTGGAATATTTTCTTTAATGATTCCAGCTTTCTCAAATGCTATTTTCTCAAGGGTATCACCAAGTACATCCACATGGTCAAATCCTATATTTGTAATTAGAGAAAGAATAGGTTTTATAATATTGGTAGAGTCTAGCCTTCCTCCAAGCCCAGTTTCTATAATGGCTATTTCTACCTCTTCCTTAGCAAAGAGTTCAAAAGCCATGGCAACAGTCACTTCAAAAAATGAGGGTTTTAATTCGGCGATATATTCCTTATGTTTTTCAACGAAATTGATCACATAGTCCTCTTCGACTATATTTCCATTGATTTTAAATCGTTCTCGGAAATCTTTAAGATGTGGGGAGGTATACAATCCCGTTTTATATCCGGCTTCTTGAAATATAGAAGCCAACATATGGGAGGAACTTCCTTTACCATTGGTGCCCGCCACATGAATACTTTTAAACTTTAATTCAGGATTCCCCAAATATTGACAGAACGCTTCAATATTCTTTAATGAAGGTTTTATAGCCTTGATACCAGAATTCTGAAATGCTGGCAACTGAGCGTATAAATATGTTACGGTTTCTTGATAATTCATTTTTGCTAACAAAATGTTCGCAAAAATACTAAGGCTTAAGGCTAATTTGTAATGTTAATAGTAATAGTTCCGCTTGATTTTGGAGGCGGAGTTCCTTGTGGTGTTAAAAAGCTTCCTAACCTCTGTTGAATGTAGTTTTTGTAAAAATTAGTTACACTTGGACTTACGGTAGATTGGCTCGGCACTATAGCAATTACCTCTCCTCTATTATCCACAGTAACCTTAAATACGATAATACCTGTCTCTGAGCTATTATCTTTAGGTAAGGTAAAACTCTTTCTATTCCATCCAGAAATACTTACTGAGGCTCCACCGTTTCCTCCAGCACCAGGATTACCATAAAGGCTTTTTCCGTCTGGTGTACCCCTTGGATCACCTTGATCTCCTACATCCCCAGGTCTTCCATCACCATTATTATTTCCTCCTTCACCATCTCTCGTTCCTGTGGTTCCGTTAGAATTACTACCAGACCCAGATTTTTTCATTACAGAACCAGTGTCTACACTTCTAGAAGGTGCGGGCGGCGTAGGTTTTGATGCAGGAGCACTAGGGCTAGGACTTGCTGGTTGCGGTTTTGAGTTTGTTGGTGTTTTCTTCATAATCACGGGAGATTTCTCCGCTTCTGAAGTTATAACAGGTGGTGTTTTTTGTGGCGTACTTTTAGGAGGGGTAGGTTTTGTGCTTGGTGTAGGAACAACTTTTGCAGGAGGCGTAACCGCCTTTTGCGTAGTGGCTTTATCCGCTGGTTTTACATCATAATTATTAGGAGAGTTACTGGCCTTATTGGTGGTTTGAATATCACCATATCCAGTTAAATCTAAACCGTAATTTAAATCCACGCCCATGGCTATGGGCTCTTCTTTAGGATCATAAATGATTTTAAAAAAAACTAAAGCTGCCAAAAACAAAACGTAAAGCCCAGCACTAATCATGAGTGCTTTCCTTTTATGCTCTTTATTATCTATTGCTAATTCCATTTTCGTCAAAATATACGGACTTATCGCCGGTGAACTGTTCTATACTAGCAGACATGGTTTCTGCTTCTTCTATTCCTATAACGGGCACATATACCCTTCTCATGCCATTAACCACCTTTATTTCTGCATTAAAACCAGCGGACTTCATTTTGTCTACTAATTTATTGGCGTTTTCCTTATTTTTGAAAAGCCCAGCAGAAACTTCAAATCTTTTTATATTTTCGCTGCCCTGCTCCACAAGACCCTCGTGAATTTCCTTAAGTATCATTTCCTGAGAAGTAGAATCTCCCATTAAACTATCATTCTCGTAAACAACACTATCTGGAACACTTTGTATGGTCGTATCAAGAACTGGAATTTCTCTTTTTTGAAAAGGCCTATAGAGAATCACGTAATATAAAGCACCAAATATAAATAATACAGGCAGAATGTAAAGCAAATATTTTAACCATGGCTTACTTTCTTCCTCTTCTTGATACTGATATTCATACGCCCCAAGAGTTGTGTTTTCCCCAACCGAGGCATTTGATGGTTCAGGAGTATCACTTATCGGTTCTGAGACTTTTAACGCTGGTTTAGCTGGAACCGTAAACTCAATATCTGAAAAACTAGGTTTAGTATAATAGTTGATTTCAGGAATAAATTGCCCTTCTAAATGTCCGTCTTCCGATTTGCTAATAACACAAACATCAGCCAAGACTAATTTATTGTTCGTATTTAAACCCGTTTTGAAATCAAATAAGTAAGCTTTGAGTCGGGCTTCAATTTCCGCTTTAGAAAAGTTCTCTTTTTTTAGAATATAATTAATAAACTTATTCCCTTCATCTGAGACTAGTAAATGATTAAACTCGAAAGTTTTAAAAGGTTCTATAAACGCTCCATTTTCTTTGATTTGAGCTTGCGTAAAAGAAGCTATAAAAGCACCTAAACCAGGAATGACGATGAAGTCTTCTTCGTAAAGTAATTCTTTAAGATGCTTATCAAAGTTTATCATTCAGAAAGCCAATATTGGTTTTAAAGAGAGACGTTTATTCCAACAAGAAAGTTAAGACCTTGCTGCGGATAATTATAATACCTCTGGTAATTTTTACCAATGATATTATTCAATTTCACAAAGAACGCAAATTGCTCACTGAAAAGGTAGGTAAATTCTGCATTCAAATCTGTAATGGCTGGCAGTTTAACATCCTCTCCTATTACTCCTATGAACGGGTCTCTTGCATAAGAATTACCAATATAGTAAAAATCAATATTTGAAACAATTTTGTCAGAAACCACAAATGTGTTTCCTAGTCTACCTTCAAACGATGGCCTGTGGTAAGGTTTGTCAAATTCAATGGTTTCATAATACCAATAATCCGCTGTTAAGTTAGTTCTCCAAAATTCCTTTGGCTGGTAATTAAACTCCGCAGAAACATTGACAAAATCTGTTCGATTGTTATCATATTCTATTTCAAATTGACGCGTTCTAGGATCGCCTTCATAGGTATTGAAAAAATACAAACCAGTAAACTGCCCGTAAGATGCTTTGAAGTTGTAATTCAAACCTGAAAATAAATCTCCTCGGCTACCAATAAATACTTCCATGTCTTTGGTGGTATTTAGAATCGATACATTCGGTTTTAACCAAGGGTTTTGGTCTAACATTGAACCTAAAGTATTACGAATGATATCTCCATCATATCCTGCAAAAAAGTAGTAAAGGGCAGGTGTTTTGTAAGTTAAAGTAGCCGTAGGGAAACCTTTTGTTTGATTGACTTGTGTAATTTGATCAAATTCATTCACGGCTTTAAAACCAAGCTTAGCATTAAACTGATTAAAATCAATATTAAAGGAAGGTTCTACTCTAAATAGATTCCTCTTCCCTACTTCTTGGTCAAAATAACTATCCGTTCTTTCTGTTAAATAAGTCTCCCCTTTTACCATCGCCGTAACTCTATCTTCAATCAGCGGGAAAGTGGCATCGAATTGTGTTCCCCAATCCGTTTCTTCCGCATCATATCGATATTGAGGAAGAACATTTTTATTACTCAATTTTCTTATGTTCGTTTTTATTGAATAATCCAAAATGGGTTTTGGTTTGGTATTCTGTAAAGCGACTCCAAAATTGAAAATATTTAATTTTTGTTTAATGTCATCTTTTTGGAAATCATAATTTGCTGTTGTATCGTAGCCATAAAATCTATAATTTCTGGCTTCGAAACCTAAATTTCCTTTAAGTTCAAACCCATTGGCATTGTATTTTCCGTCAAGCTTTATTTGGTCTAAATTTATCCCAGAATTAACGCCTTGAATGGGTCCTCTTTTAGCCGCATTATGCAAACCATAAATACCGAATACTGTTTTTTTACTTTGATCAGAGTTTATAAAAGTCTCTGCATATAAACGTCCATAGTTACCTGCACCTACTTTAAAATAATTGGCGTAACCAGCACTTTGAGTTTTCCCTTTTTTATTATCATCTACAGGTGAAACGATGTTAGGTGCAAACTCTACTTCTTCTATGCCATTTGGCTTTTTTTCAAAAAAAGTATAAGCCATTTCTCTTTTCTTAGTCACTTTCTCTTCCGTCGGTATTTTGTCAAATACCCTACTGGCCTTTTGTAACTTAACTTGTTTCTCTTTAGTAATGGTGATTTCCTCATCACCAATACCCGTATTTTGTGCCAAAGCAGAGATGCTTAGGCACATTAAAAACAATATCTTATTTGAATTCAATTTCATCTTTTAACTTAAATTCTAATTATTTAGGAACATTTTTCAGTTTGGCTTTTGCAATACTCACTGTTTCTGGATTGCCAGAGTTTTCTATAATAGAATTCAGCGTAGCTTTTGCCATGAAATAGTCTTTTTGACCCAAATAGGAATCGGCAATCAGTAAGAAAGCCTTTTCGTACCATACGACATAGTCACCGAAGACTTGGGCCAACTGCTGCATCTCTTTAATGGCATCTTCATATTTGCCACTGTCAAAAAGAATTTCACCAAGTAAATATTTAGCCTCTGCCCCATTAACATCTTTATCCATACCAATAACTTTATCAAACTGTGCTCTAGCCTGCGTAAAATCACGTCTTTTCATATGACATTTACCGATAAATAACTCCGCCTTATTTTTGATGCCTATTATCACCCCACCACCATCAGAAATAACTTCTTTGCAATACTTAATGGAATTCTCATAATCCCCCAAATAGTAATAAGATTGAAACAAACCTTCCCAAGCCGCGACTTGGTCTCTTTTATTATCACTTGAGCTTAATACGTTCTGATAATCCGAAACAGCATCTCTATAGTTTCCAGCTGCATACTCAATATCGGCAGCTCTAAACGCGGCCTTGCCAGCCCATTGAGCTTGACCATCTGAAACTACATCTTTAAAATAAGGAAGGGCACTAGCAGGGTCATTTGAAAAATAATATGCTTCTGCTATTAAGTATCTGGCTTCACCAACATTTGCGTTTGATGGATTACTCTGAATAAATCTTTTCAAAGCCGGGATGGCCGCCGCGTACTTCTCCGTATAATAGAGGTTTTTAGCGGCGTCATATTGCAGTGCTACCGCTGAAGAGCTTCCAGGATTATTTTTTTGGTATTCATCCGCTATGTCTGCAAAGTCTTCACTCCTACTGGTCAAGTTCATAATGTCTCTTAAACCTATGAGTGCTTCATTAGAGGTTTCATGACTTCCGAAACGATTAATAAGGATTTTATAATCTGCCACTGCTTTATCATAATTCTGAACATTACCATAAGCAAGGGCTCTTTTTAACAAAGCATACGGAACCAACACTGACCTTGGTCGTTTTCTGAGCATTTCAGATAGTGTAGTAATAGCCGTCAAATAATCATGTTTTTCCATTTCTAGGTTTCCTCTTTCAAACAAGGCGTCGTCTAGTAATCTGGAATTGTCATAGACTCTTGCGAACTGGTCAAAAGCGGCTTGGGCTTCTGCTTTACGACCCATAAAATCTAAAGTAACCCCCTTTTGGAATAATGCGTAGTCTTTGTCTGAACGGTTGTTGTCAAGGGCTGAATTATAGCTTTTTAAAGCATTAGAGAAATCTTTACGAATTAAATAGCAATCGGCAACCCTTAAGAGTGCATCTTCTCTACTCTGCTGAGAATCTGCGGTACTGGAAGAAGCTAAGAAATCTTTGAAGTAATTGAGAGCTTGTGCATACTGTTCTTTGTTATAAGCCAGGTACCCAAGGCTATATAAACTCTTATTCCTTTGTTCTTTTGACCCAGACTGGGATACTTCTTTGTATAAAGCTTCCGCACCTGGTTTTTCAGCCGCAAAAGAAGCTTCTGCTTTCCAGAATTTAGCATTTTGAACAATGGTCTTATCTATAGGCTTGCTGATGGCCTTATCAAAATAGGTAATGGCTTTATCAAAAGACTCCGCATTATATTCTATGACCGCCTGTGCATAACATAGCTTTTGATACGCTTGATCTATTTTAATTGTTGTTCTTTTAAGGTTCTCAATGTAACCAATGGCCTTCTCATAATCATTGGTTTCAAAAAGTACCTCACTCATTAATTCGTTGGCCTCGTCAATATATTTGCCAGAAGGATAGTTCATCACATAATCTCTAAGAGAAGTTATGGCTGACTCTGTGTTGTTTTGTTCTAGTTGAACTTTTATATAATTGAAACTTGCTTCCTCTTTTATTTCTAGATCGAAATCGGTCTTTCTGGCAAAATCAAATGCCGCCATTGCGGCCGTCAAATCTCCAGAGTTTAAAGCTGAAATACCTAAATAATAAGCCGCCTGCTGCCCTAATTCATCTTCTCTATCTGCTATGATTTTAAAAACATCAATGGCCTTTTTATGCTGTTCTGTTTTATATAGACTGTATCCATGTCTAAAAGTTAACTGTGGGTCTACAGTGCCCCTTCTTAAAACTTTAAATCTATCATAATACTGAGCGGCTCTTTCAAAATCATTTTTAAAGAACAGTACTTCAGCCGCTACCATACATATTTCATCCGTTTTACGTCCGTTTGGGCTTGCAATAATAGGCTCTGCATAGGCTAAAAGCTCATCATATTTTTCTTGTCGGTACAAAATCTGGGCTATCCAGTTAGGAACTTCAATTTTATAAGGATTTACATTCTCTACCCGGTGTAGATCTACTAGTGCCTCATCAAAGTTTTCATTTTGGAAATTTATTACGGCAGCATAATAAGCGGCATTGATAGCATTCTCTGCCACCGTTCTTTTCACGTAATTAAATTCAACAAGTGCCTTATCAAAATCTTTTAGTTGATAATAGGAGATGCCCAACTTATATCTAAGTTCGTAAATGGCAATATTATCTTGTCTAAAGTCAATGGCCTTGGTGAGGTATTCAATGGCTTTAGCATAATCTCCTTTTTCGTAGAAATTTTCTCCTAGATCACTAAAGATTATTTTAGCCTTTGGATGTTCACTGTGATTCAGTACAAATCTGTGAACTTCAATATCCGCATCTGTGGCATTGGTATATAGTGCCGATACGGCAGAGTAATACTCGGCATTAGCGATATTGAATTGGTTCGGATTAAAAGACGTAGAGGATTTATCTACGTAAGTTTTAAATTCTTTTCTTGCTGCCGAATAAGCTTTTTTCTCGAAAAGTTCCACCCCTGTGTTATAGTGGGCTTCCGTTTCTGTATAACTAAGTGTGTTTTGAGAAAAAACTAAAGGCGAGTAAACGATACAAGAAAAAACAATCGAAAAGATTTTTTTCATCGAAAAGCGAATTCTGTGATAGTGTTAAAAACCAAATTTAGGAAAGATGTATCTCAATATGCAGCGTTTTGCGGTTTTAAGTTTTCTTTTAGAATATTACGCTTTTAACGTCGGGTTTTGCTTAAAATTGCAAAATTAATCTTTCAACGAATAAAAATCAACAATTCACTATTTATGAAACTCAGAAAGTACCTCTTTTATCTCCTTATTACCACCACTTTATTCTCATTCCACTCCCATGTTTTAGGTCAATCTAACACGGCAATTTCTTATGAATTAAGTATGCCTGAACCTGAAACACATTACTTTGAAGTGGGAATGACCATTAACAGTCCACTTACTAATTCCAGTTTGCTAGATAAAAAACATGTATTGGTTAAAATGCCCGTCTGGACCCCTGGTTCTTATTTAGTTAGGGAGTATGCTGGAAATGTAGAAAATTTTAAAGCTACCAACGAAAGCGGAAAGACCCTACCTTTTAAAAAGATAGACAAGAACACATGGCAGATTGATATTCAGAACTCCAAAGACGTCAAAGTTGATTATAAGGTTTATGCTAACGAATTGACGGTACGAACCTCTTTCATTGACGCCAGTCATGGTTTTTTAAATGGGGCCAGCATATTTATGTTTGTTCCTGAGCTGATGAAAAAGGTCGCGGACTTAAAGATAAATCCTTATGAGAAATGGTCTACCATATCAACAGCTCTACCAGAGACAGCTAAAAACACTTTTGTTATTAAAGATTTTGACACTTTGGTGGATAGCCCAATAGAAATAGGAAACCACGAAGTTTTGGAGTTCGAGGCTCTTGGTATCCCACACAGAGTGGCCATGTATAGCTCTTCCCCTTTAAATTACGATAAGGCAAAACTGCTTAAGGATTATAAAAAATTGGTGGAAGCCGCCACATCAGTAGTTGGTGAAAACCCGCTGGATAATTATTTATTCATCATCCATCATCAACCAGGCATTGGCGGTGGTTTAGAGCATTTGTTTTCTTCTACTTGTCAGACTTCTACCTACGCATACAGTTCTGAAAAAGCATATGTTGCTCTTTTTAATTTATTGGCCCATGAATATTTTCACTTATGGAATGTAAAGAGAATACGCCCAGTAGCTCTTGGACCGTTCGATTATGAAAAAGAAAACTACACCCACATGTTATGGGTTGCAGAAGGTTTTACAAGCTTTTACGAAGAAATAATCCTGAAAAGGGCTGGAATGATTGGAGAAGAGGATATGCTTCAGGTTATTGCATCTGCTATTTCTACTGCCGAAAATACCCCAGGTAACAAGGTTCAATCTGCAACAGAAGCCTCTTGGGATGCTTGGATTAAATATTATAGACCCAATGAAAACGCAAACAATAGTAGAATTTCTTACTACGGAACAGGGGGGGTATTGGCAGCTCTTTTGAATGCGAAAATTATTGCTAACAGCAAAGCAGAAAGGTCATTAGATGATGTCATGAAACTTTTATATCAGAAATATTATAAGGAATTAGGGAGAGGCTATACTGATGAAGAATTTCAGATGGCTGTGGAAGAGATTCATGGTGGAAAATTGGACTACTTCTTCCAGAAATACATTGCAGGAACAGAAACGCCTGATTATGATCAAATCTATAAAGGTGTGGGGCTTCAAATCACCGACGCAAAAGAAAATTCTGACCTTCCATATTTAGGTATTACAGAACGCAGCGGAGCCATTTATAGGTTAAGCAGTGATGGTAGTGCGTACCGCTCGGGCTTAAATGTGGGTGACCTAATTATAAGCATTAATGGAAATAGCAACATCAATTTCGCCAATGCCTTGATTGGTAAAAAAGTAGGTGAAAAAATGACCGTAAAAGTGAATAGGAATGCAGAAGAATTCGAGTTTACTTTTGAGCTTCAAAAAGATCCTCGAAAATCATATTCTCTTGAAAAAATAAAGAAAATGAGTGCCGATCAAGCAAAAGCATACAGCAAATTTGTAGGTAACTAATTCCGAAAATACTTAAGAATGAAGGCTGTGTCATTTCGGATGATACAGCCTTTTTACTTTTTAGCGTTTTCTTGAAAATTAATTATAGCCGAAAACAGTCCTTCAACCCGCTTTATTCATTAGAAAACCTCCCGATTTTATCGGGACCGTATCTAAATTACTTCCTATCGGCAAGCTCAGGCTAAGACAAATCATTTCACTTCCTCAGGCTCAGTGCAGGCGTAAACGCATTTAAACTCAATCACCAGAACCCTTCCACAATAGCTCAGGGTAAACCACTATGCTAATCTCGCTTAAATGTCTGATTTATGCCACTTTAAAACTCATTACAATTCAACAAGGCATAAACTTGGTTCAACATTGACCTCTGTTCAAGAGAAAAGCAATGGGGTTTTGGTGATAAGTATGGCACTATTTTGGTTTAATACTTACCAAAGCTTTATTTTTACTAAAATTTCTTAATAAAACGAATGTCTTACGCTACTACAGAAATTACTAGTGCAGAAATAATATCTGATAATCCAGTACATCAGAGGTTATACTTCCCTTATGAAGAGGCCGCTAAGGTGATCAACGGAAAAGTTTTAGAGCTAGGCTGTGGCTGGGGTCGTGGGGTTGAAAAGCTTATTTCAGCTTCTGAGCATTACACCGGATTAGATAAAAACAAAGAGCTGATAACGGCTCTACAAAAGAAATATCCGGACCATCATTTTAACACAGCTGATTTTCCTGATTTATCAGCATTTGAAGACAATACTTTTGACTTTGTTGTGACCTTTCAGGTCATAGAACATATCAATGACGACCATAAATTCTTAAAAGAAGCTCATAGAGTTCTTAAGCCAGGTGGTAAAATTATTTTAACCACCGTAAATAAAACATATAGTCTAAGTCGAAACCCTTGGCATATAAGAGAGTATCATACCAAGGAGTTGAGTAACTTAATGGCCAAATACTTCAAAACCGTTGACACTATGGGTGTTGGTGGAAATGACAAAGTTTGGCAATACTATGAAGAAAATAAAGTCTCTGTAAATAAGACCATGAAATGGGATGTGCTAGACCTTCAGCACAAGTTACCATCCTGGATGCTCAGAATTCCTTATGAGTTTATGAACAGAAGGAACAGAGAAAAACTAATGAGTCAAACCAATGGCTTGGCTGCAGAAATAAACTGGGACGATCATTTTTTATGTGTAGACCCAGACCAATGCATAGATTTCTACTTTATGGGCACTAAGTAATGCACTTATATCTGCATATTCCTTTTTGTAAGCAAGCCTGTCATTATTGCGATTTCCATTTCTCTACCAATACCTCTAAGAAAACAGATGTGGTGAACGCCATATGCAGGGAAATAGAACTACAAAAGGAATTCTTAAAAAGTAAAAGTTTACAGACAATATACTTCGGCGGTGGCACCCCTTCCCTACTCGATATTGGTGAATTGGAAATGATTTTCAAGCATATTTATAGCCAGTTTGAGATAGAGCGAAACGCTGAAATCACCTTAGAATGTAATCCTGACGATATCACTATTCCTAGATTAAAAGAATGGCTTTCTGTGGGCATTAACAGGCTTAGTATAGGTATTCAGAGTTTTAATAACGAACACCTTCATTTTCTGAACAGAGCACATCATGCAGCACATTCCGAAAAGTGCATTCATGATGCCCTTCGAGTAGGTTTTGAGAATTTAAGTATTGATTTAATCTACGCAATTCCATCGGAATCGAATGAAATCTGGAAGTCCGATCTTCATAAGGCTTTTAGTTTTGGGGTATCCCACATTTCTTCTTATTGTTTAACCATTGAGGAGAAAACTGTCTTTGGGAATAAAGTTAGGCAGAAAATCATGAAACCTATAGATGATGATTTTGCCTCCGACCAATTCAATATTCTGTTGGAAGAAATGGAAAAAAACAAGTTTGAACAATATGAAATTTCCAATTTTGCTAAGGATGGCAAATACGCTGTGCATAATACTTCATATTGGCAAGGTGACGAATATTTGGGCCTAGGGCCGTCCGCTCATTCCTTTAATGGAAATCAGAGATTTTGGAATGTTTCCAATAACGCTAAATATCTAAAATCCATAGCAGGGGGATTTGTTCCTTTTGAGTTTGAGAATCTATCTGCCAATGATAAAGCCAATGAATACCTTATGACTGGGCTAAGGACCAAATGGGGTGTAGATTTAAAAAAACTTAGAACATTGGTGTCTTTTGATGGTACTGATTTTAAAGATGCTACTGAAAAATTCAAGTCGAAAGGGCTTCTAATATCCATAAACGATACGCTCAAATTAACACAAGCTGGCAAGCTTAAAGCAGACTTTATAGCTTCCGAGCTTTTCTTTTAATAGCATCTTCGGGTTAATTTCATCCAGATTGTAAGATTTTAAACAACATCCTTTCCTAGCATAATTATCTTTTCAATAACTAAGACTGTAACTAAGACTCGCTGAAATAATCCAAATATACTCCCCTGGGTCAAAGAGACTTTCTTGGTGAGCAATGGCCACGCCAATTCCCAAAATATTATTATTATTTTTTACTTTGAAATTTTTACTGACACCCAATTTTTGAGATTTCAGGCTAATAATAGGTTCGTTAGCAGTATCTAAACCAAATCTATTTATCTCTGGTGAAAAACCTACACCAGCCGTAACTGAAAAGTATTGGTCTCCATTAGCTCCATATTTTCTATAATTCAAAGTACCCGATTTACTTAGCCCCTCATTGGAAGGGATAAGGTAAGGCACAAAGTTGATAAAAGAATTTCCAAAATACTTCCCCAAAGAGCCGGTATAAATGGTGGTGTACTCTGTAAACTTTAATCTTCTAATTCCTATAGAAGCCTCGAAGCTCTTTGGTAAGGATTTGTATAGCTGAGCTCCATATTTCAAACCTGGAAAGATGGAAGAATTGGAAACACCGAAATTCATATAAGCATATAAACCCTCTCCGAGGCTAGGATAGGCATCTATTTCAAACTGAGTTCCTAGCTCGCCAAACTTCTTATTGACGTTTACTCGACCAGTTATGCTACCCCATTTCGTTTCTTTACCATAACCGAGGTAATAATAGGTCATTGGGTCATATATTTCTGTAAACCTATCTATTGAGATACCAATACTGATATTATTGGTGGCAAAATCTTCTTTTAGTCCCTGTAAAAACTCATTGGCCAATACATTATCTGGTTCTATTTTTAGAAACGCTTTTATAGTGATAAAGGCATCATTGAGTTTATAATTATTCTTTTCGGCCTTGGCTTTTAAAAGCGTAATATCAATATCGTTAGGAAATAGAACAAGTCCTTTCTTTGATAAATCAATGGCCGCCATGGCCTGTTCAGCCCAGACTTCATTTTTTATGGCAGCGACCCAGTAATCCTTTTCCTGCTCATTCTTTTCTATTAAAATCTGCAGCTCCTTTCTTGCCAACTTATATTCTTCTTCCCAGCCATAAACAGTTCCAAGAAACAATCTTACCTCATCATAATTTGGGTATTTGACCACTATATTCTTTAAGATTTTAATCGACAAGCTCCTTTTATCGTTAAAGGCAAACTCACGTGCTTTGGCGAATTCTGCATCTGGGTCAATACTCCCATCTTGGGCCATTAAGGTCATATAGCTTGACAGAAACAGGGATAGTATGACATAAATTCTAATCATTTTTTTGTTTCTCCATTATTGATGCAAATTCATCCTGAACAGCTTTTGCCATTTTAAGGGTTTCTGAATTCAATTTTTCATCATTTTTAAACCTACTCATTGAAACATTAGCCATCTGAAGAACGTCCTTCTTATTGGCAAAATTTACTTTAATTTTCTTATTAATCTCGTTAGCCAGTTCTGGTTTATCATTCCACCAATAAAGATCCAAAATAGCACTATAAGCATCAAAGTATAAAGGACTTCTATTAATCACATAAAGAAGTTCTTTTTGAGCTTTTTCAAATTCACCGTTCCAACCATAAACTCTCCCTTTAAGTGTTATCGCATCAAAATGATTGGGGTTTTTATGTATTATATAAGCTATAAGTGCATGAGCGTCTTCATATTTTTTTTCAAAAGCCATTTCTCTGGCAATGAAATATACCTGCTCAATGGTAAGATTTTGTCCCTTAGTATTATCGTCAATGACTTTTTGTTCTTCCTTGGTATACGCTAGCTTTTGAATTTTAGAAACAGAAGGATCTGCTGGTATTATTCTATTATTTAGGGTAACAAAACGATTAAGTTTTTTATAATAATTATACCGCTCTCCTACTTGCTTTCTTTTTTCGACCTTGTCTGTTTTTGACAGACTAAAGTCTTTATTTATCTCAAAAAAGCTATCCCCCGATAAATAATAATTATTAGAAATAAAGTCTTTAAAAGCTCCTTTGTACTGCATTAAGGGAATCTCATGATCATTTATAAAATCTATAGAAGAGCTAAGATTTGATCCAATCCAAGGTACATTTTCAGAAACTATGGCTTGGTAAGAATTCTTAAGCATGGTCATAATGCTTGGAGTAATATCCATGTGAGAGCTAATTCCCTTAAATTCTTGAGCTTTCTTTTGCATAGGGCTATAGACCATCAGCGGTACATGATACCGGCAGATATCATCTTTCTGTGGAACTGGAATTAGCCTATGGTCGCCGGTAATAATAAAGATTGTATTTTCATAATTCGGGCTACTTTCATACGATTTAAGAAAGCTTTCAATAGTAGCATCTGTATAAAGCAGACTGGAAAAAATATTGATATGCTCCGTAATGATTTTCTTTTGGGTTTGGCTATAGCCCTTATTATCCCTTATTTTTTCTGCCTTGGATTGATATAAATCTCGGTTTGGAAAATTAAACGGTTCGTGATTTGATATGCTTAAGATAACATCCAATCTCGGCTTAGCAATAGGTTCTAAAAGCGTTAGTGTTTTTTTATAGATTTCAGAATCTGGATAGCCCCAACTAAAACCATTCTCATCATCAGAAAACATATCGTAACCAGGACCAAAATTTTCTTTATCCAAAACAAAATCTACACCCTCATTTTGAAGATATTTTATCTTATTATCGAAATTAGAATCTCCTCCTTCAAAGTAAGAAGTTTGATAGCCGTTCTGTTTCATTAAAGCTATGAGCGAAAGATGATCTGGTATTTCTTCGAGTTCCAGAAAACCTTTATCTCCAAAAGGTGCAGAGCCCAAAATAGATGGCAAAGCACCAAAAGAACGTCCAGTGTTACTGACAAAATTGGACCAATAGAGTGATTTTTTAGAAAGGGAATCTAAAAAGGGTGTAAAACCTTCATACTGTCCTCCTGAGCCCGTAAAATCACTTCCTAAACCCTCTACCACTAATATCACGATATTGGGTTTAATATCCTTTAAGTTTAAGTAATCGCTTAAAACATCATTATTAATATTAAGGGGTTTCATTAAAGGATAACTGTTTGAATCTCCTTCCCAATTGGAAGAAACCTCTTCAGACTTTGACATTTGGTAATCCATAGAATCCTTAACAAAATACGAAAGATTAGTACCATATTGGGCTCCAATAGCTTTACCGAAGAATAAAAAAATAACTCCAAATAACAGTGGCCAAATTAAACTTGATTTGAAACCCAAATCTGAGAAATACAACTTAATGAGAAGTAGAAATAGGGCGAAGAAAAGCACAAATGGCCATAAATCCATCATATTGAAATCTGTGGATGTCTGAAGTATCATCAAAATATCTGAAAGCGTATAACCATATAAATCGCTACCCAAGGAAAGATTGGTAGTAGAGAAATACTTATTTAAACAAAGGTTGGCTAGAAGTAAAACGAATGCAAAGAGGATAATAATAGCATTGGCCAGGCCTTGACTAAAAGTCCTAATAAGTGCGTAAGGGATTAATAATAATAAGACGAAGAAACCACCCACTCCGAGATTTATAAAGACGGTCTGAATGGCTATCCATAAAATGCCACTTTCCATGGCCTGAATATTATATAAAAATGTATTTATGATATCACTTAAAGAAAGTAATATGCTGATTCCAAAACCTATTTTGAGAAGCTGTTTTAATCCAAATTTTTCTAAAATGTCATTCATGGTTTATTTTTTATGTCGTTTTCAATCCTTTTCTCGTCATTTCTCCCCAAGTGTGCTTCCCTTTTATCATGTCTATATGACCCAGTATGGCGGAGTAAACCTAAAAAAAGGATGATATATAAAGGGTTCTACTAAAGCACTGCCGACTAGTTTTATGATATCCATACTGCTTTTGTATTGGCAGTATGTAAATTCTTCTACATAAATGGCCATGAGACTAATGAAAATCACGAAGGCATATATCATCAAAGAAATGGCATAAAAGAACTCCCAATTTATCCAACCCATAAAGCCTGCCAGAAGACAAAAAGCGAGTCCTAAAGTTTCAATAATTGGAGCTAAAAATTCAAAAAAGAACCAGTATGGATAGCTCAGCATTCCAATAACCCCATACTTAGGATTAAAAAACATAATTCTATGATACCATAAAGTTTCTATGGTACCTCTGGTCCATCTGTTTCTTTGCCTCCCTAGAATCTGAGTGCTTTCAGGAGCCTCTGTCCAGCATAAAGGATCAGGAATAAACTCTACCCTATAGGGTATTTTATGCTCTACCATATATCTTCTCATTCTCACCACCAGCTCCATATCCTCACCAACCGTGGTGGTGCTATATCCTCCAGCGGCAATAACAATGTCCTTATCGAACATGCCAAAAGCTCCAGAAATGAGCAAGAGACCATCCAAATTACCCCAAGCCACTCTTCCTAGCAGAAAAGCTCTGAGATACTCTAAAACCTGCATTCTAGCAATCCAGGACTTGGGTACAGTAATCTTTGTGATTGATCCGTTTTTTATCTCACAAGAATTTATAATTCTTATGACGCCACCAGTGGCTATTACCTTCTCTTTGTACGAAAGAAAAGGTTTAACGAGCTTTAAAAGCGAATCCTGCTCCAATATACAGTCCACATCTATACAGGCCACATATTTACTGCTAGAGACATTAATTCCGGTGTTCAAGGCATCGGACTTTCCGCCGTTTACCTTATCTATGAGCAAAAGGTTTTTAAATTCAGGCAGACTAGACCTATAAATACCTCTTATTTCTTTTGAAGGTATTGGAGTACGAATTTCCATTTCGATTTTCTCCATTTTATATGCTTTTGTGGCCTTTAACAACGTATCGTCGGAACTGCCATCATTTACTATTATAACCTCAAAGTTGGCATAGTGCAGCGATACTAAAGATCTAATATTTTCAACTATGGTCAGGCCTTCGTTATAAGCTGGTGCTATTAATGAAATAGCTGGCACTTGTACATTAGGCAACAATTCGATATAATCGGTATGTTTGCTTGTTTTTAGATATTTCCTAAGGGTAAAAATCGATATTAAACCCAACAGTATATACGAAGCCATTAGCACCGCAGAATAGACCACCAAGGTGTTTTGAACAAAATGGGATATATGTTGGAGAGTATTTTCCATTATCCAACCAGCTTTATGCTTTGATTAAGCGAATAGGGAAATACCTTTTGCGTTCTTAGTTTTGCATAATTTCGCTCTATTTTTAGTTTACTGATGGCATTGATAGAGAAAACTCTAATATCATCTACACTAGAAGTAGCACATTTTATCAGAAGGTCCACATTCATTTCGCCCTCAAATTTTTCTAAAAGAATTAGGATCTCTTTTTTTACGATTTCCGGCTGCCACAGATACTTTCTCGTTAATTCCTCAATGGATTCTTTCGCTTCAAGCTCTGTCAAAGTTCTTAATGCCTCTATTTTCAATTCATCGTCCCCAAAAAAAGAAAGTATTTCTATTAATTCCGGAATTTCAGCATGAACGCGAGCAAAAGCCACGAGTCTACAGCCAAAAAACGCATGACTTCCACCATTTTTTAACCAAATAGATAATGGAGGGACATCGATGAAGTTTTTTTCTTTTAATACATTCACTATTTTAATTTGAAACCAATCCGAAATATATGTATTAGCCTTATGAAGCTCTTTCAAACCTTCTTTGGGATCTTGTTTTATCAAAAATTCAATGAAATGATTTTTCATATCAGCATCCTTTTGTTTTCGTAAAACTTCCTTAACCTCCGTTAAGACTACGGTTGCGTTCATTTGTGATAACTCCAAAAGCCCTTCAATTATCTTATATTTATTTTTACTTCTAATCTTAGCAAGGCAAATGAGATGAAAGTTTTTCTCTATAAAATACCCCTCTAAAAAAGTGGCCAATTCGCCTTTGACACTTTTATGAAGATTAATAATCTCTTCTAAAAGAACCTGTTTTTTATAGTCGCTACTTAAAAAATACTTCTCCAATTTCCATGTCTTATAACTCAATTCGTCTTCAAAGACCAGTTCACTTATAAATTCTTGACATGCCAGTAAGACGCGGTTTCTTACTTTAATTCTAATAGACTTAGTCTTTCTACTTATCATTACGATCACAAAAAATCCTACGCTTATGAGAAACAACAGCGTGCTAGTGAAATAGAGTAATTCTATGTCGCTTATGTCAAAGTAGTTTAAGTTTTTCACTTTTATTTATAGCATATCATACCTGAGACCTCCGACCAATAAACATTTTATTTATCCTAATAATAAGTTCATTGGGGCTGAAGGGTTTTGTAATAAAATCATCTGCTCCTAGTTCAAAAGCCTC
>NZ_JBSRVI010000076.1:0-15008 GCF_055134445.1 Arcticibacterium sp. | reverse complement strand
CAACACTACTTCCTGAGAGCGGGTCTCCATTATTAAGATAAAGTTCTTCTTGTAGAAATTTATAATCGGTTTCTGGAAGATAGACTATTTTAAGAATTTGTGAGGGACTTCTATTGGCTTTACTTTTTTTGTGGCTTAGAAATTTCAAAAGTTTCGGGTGTGCCCCTATGATTAAATTACCATCTATGTCCATTTCAATGTTATCCAAACCCGTTGCTGCGAATTTAGAATCCACCATTTTTAGAGGCTCACCTGTTGGACTGTTTTCGTAAATATAGAGCATCCCTTCTGAGGTGCTGGAGACATAAAGATACTTGCCATTTGGAGATACATTGATACCATTGGCGTAGGCCATTTTTTGACTGACTTGATGTGCTTCACCATTTTTATAAAGCACGACATAGCCATTTTTATCTAATAATAAGTCTTTGATTTTACTTTCCAAACCATTTTTCATGCCATGGTCGTTAGTTAAATAAAACGTGGCCGTGTCTATGGCTACCAAGTCGTTTGGACTAATAAACATTTCTGGATGTGAAAACTTTCTTTGATTCAATATACTATCGCCTTCAATCTGGAAGCGATAAACAAAACTGTCGGCTCCTTCATGCGAAATGGCAAACAAATAGTTATTTCCATATTTCTGAAGCAAGGAAATACCATGTGGTCTGAAATCTGGGTTTTTCTCCGAAGCACGTAAAGAAACCAATTCGACGCCTTCGTCATTTGCATTGCAAGTATAAAGTTCACCCGTTTTTAGGGGTTCTCTTCTATCTGAAGCAGAAAAGTAAACTTGACCGTTAGACTGGTCAATGGTAAGGTCTTCCACGCCAGCTGGAGAACTTATTTCTTCCACCCTACCATCAAAATGAGGTTTTATTGTCATGAAAAAACCGCTTGAATTTAAAATATAAAGAAAACAAAGGCCAACTAAAATAAGTAAGACACAGAAAGACTTTATCGCGGTTTTCATGACATTTTAATTGTTCAGGTTATCTTTAAATATATCTTCGGTTTCGTCTAAATGGCCAAAAGCATAAAGCATTTTGTCTCGGTCAAATTCCTTTTCATTATTGGCTAAGAATATTGTGGCTACACCATTGCCTATAAAATTAGTGATGGCTCTGGCTTCAGACATAAATCTATCTACACCTAAAAGGAGAGCTAATCCTTCTAATGGAATTACTTTTAAGGCCGTTAAGGTAGAGGCCAATACTACAAAACCACTTCCTGTTACACCTGCGGCCCCTTTCGATGTTACCATCAAAATTCCGATCACGGTGAGCATCTGCTCAATAGATAAATGAACATCATAAACTTGGGCTAGAAACAAAGTGGCCATGGATAAGTATATGGTGGTGCCGTCCAAATTAAAAGAATAACCTGCTGGTACAACCAAGCCCACTACGGGCTTAGAACAGCCCATTCTTTCCAGCTTTTCCATGAGAGAAGGTAAGGCGGCTTCGGAAGAAGATGTTCCTAAAACAATCAGTAATTCTTCTCTGATGTATTTCAAAAATCCCCACAAGCTAATTTTATAATATCTTAGAATTTGACCCAGAATCACAAATATAAAAATGGCCATAGTGACATAAACGGAAATCATCAATTTGCCCAAAGGAATGAGGGAATCTAAACCGTATTTTCCGATGGTATAAGCCATTCCACCAAAAGCTCCAATCGGAGCAAAAAGCATAACCCAGTGCAAAGCCTTAAATACCACTTTGGATATTTTAGTTAAGAAATCAGTAATGGGTTTGCTGTTTTTATATTTACTCAAGAAAACGCCAAAGAGAATTGAAAAGAGTAAAACCTGAATGGTTTTATTGTCTTGGAAGAAAGCCATCCAGCTAAACCCTGCTTCCGCCTTATCTGCAAACTGCTGCACATTAGCACCAGTGGTTTCACCTGTTACGCCAGAACCAGGCTCAATGAGATAGGCGACAACGATACCAATAACAAGGGCAAATGTGGTTACTATTTCAAAGTATAATAAGGCTTTCCCACCTACTTTTCCTACTTTTTTTAAGTCTCCCATTCCACTGATTCCCAGAGAAATGGTTAAAAAAATAATGGGTAAAATAAACAGTTTTACTATTTGGATAAATCCGTCGCCGAGTACTTTAGCTTGAATTCCAGAATCAGGTGAAAAGTGACCTAAAAGAGCTCCTGAAGCAATAGCAGTCAATACCCAGAAGGTAAGGTTAGAGAAGAGTTTTTTCATTATTTAAAACTAGAGAATAATATTGTTTTCATGAAGGACTGCCAGAAAAGTACTAAGAGATTTTCATTAAGTAAGGCTATTTACTGTTAAAAGGCTAATTTTGTTATCATAGAATAAAAGAAAATTGTTAGAAGGTAAAAAAATATTATTAGGAGTAACAGGCAGTATATCAGCCTATAAGTCTGCTTTTTTGGTGAGATTACTTACCAAATCTGGGGCGGAAGTTAAAGTGATAATGACGGCTGCCGCCAAAGAATTTATTTCCTCATTAACTTTAAGTACTTTATCTAAAAATCCAGTCCTTACCGAATTTACAGCAGGAAAGGAAGGGGAATGGAATAACCATGTGGAATTGGCCTTATGGGCAGATATCATGGTGGTGGCTCCGGTTTCAGCCAATACCCTAGCAAAATGTGCTCATGGAATTTGTGATAATTTATTAGTGGCTACGTATTTGTCAGCCAAATGTCCTGTAATTTTTGCTCCCGCCATGGATTTGGATATGTATAAACATGGCAGCACACTAAAAAATCTTAAGCTTCTAGCATCTTATGGAAATGCCATTATTGAAGCAGAAAGTGGTGAGCTAGCCAGTGGCTTAGAAGGTCAGGGAAGATTGGCAGAGCCAGAACATATTTTTGAGTTTATAGAAAGCCAGTTTGGTTTAGATGAAGCCCTTAAAAACAAAAGGGTTTTAATTACTGCAGGTCCTACACAAGAGGCTATAGACCCTGTGCGGTTTATTAGTAATCATTCTTCTGGAAAAATGGGGTATGCCATTGCTAAAGCCTTCAGAAATGCGGGTGCCAAGGTTAATTTGGTTTCTGGGCCCGTAAATATTCCAGTTCCATTGAATATTGAAACTACACAAGTTAAATCTGCCCAACAAATGTATGAGGTTACTAAAGAGCTTTTTGGTGGGGCAGATATCATCATTTATGTGGCCGCTGTAGCAGATTATGCCGCAAAAGAAATATCGGACATTAAGCTTAAGAAAAAAGAAGATGACCTTTCCATAGCCTTAGAAAGAACGCTGGATATCGCAGGAAGTTTGGCTTCGCTCAAAAAGAGCCATCAAGTAACGGTTGGTTTTGCTTTGGAAACCAATGATGCCCTAGAAAATGCCTCAAAAAAACTAGAGAAAAAGAATTTTGACTTTATCGTGCTTAATTCTTTACAAGATAAGGGTGCAGGATTCCGTTATGATACCAATAAAATCAAGGTGGTGCATAGGAATGGGGAGATTAAGGATTTCGAATTGAAATCAAAAGATGTCGTTGCTTTAGATATTTTAAACGAAGTAAAAGCTGTTTTAACTAATATAAGATGTTGAAAAAAATACTCTTTCTTTTTTTAGTCAGTATGTCTTCCATGGCTCAAGAACTTGATGCTAGGGTGGAGATAAACTTTCAACAAATGAAATCTACGGTGCAGTACGATCCGAGCTTGTTTCAAGATATGCAAACGCAGATTCAGCAGTTTATGAATAACACCAGGTGGACTACAGATAATTTCAACATGAACGAGAAGGTGGAATGCAGTCTTATAATCACATTGATGCAGTCTACGACACAGAACTTTTTTAGTGGTAATGCTCAGTTTCAGGTAACTAGACCTATTTATGGTACAGAATATAAGTCGGTTACTTTACAATATGTAGACCAAGAATTCAGCTTTTCTTATCAGCCGACAGAACGTCAAATGGTTTTTAATGAGCAGTCATATACCAGTAATATTACGGCTTTGGCCGCTTATTATAGTCTAATGGCTCTTGCGGTAGATTATGATTCTTTCAGTGAGATGGGGGGCTCTCCCTATATTCAGCGTTTGTATAACTTAGTAACGCTTTCGGCCAATGCAGGATCGGGTTGGTCACAAACTCAGAATTCGAAAAGGAATAGATATTTTCTAGTAGAAAACCTTCAAAATCAACAGTTAAGTCAATACAGAGAAAGCTTTTATAAGTACCACAGATTGGTTTTAGACGATTTTGGCAGAGAACCAGAAAAGG
This sequence comes from Arcticibacterium sp., assembly GCF_055134445.1. Taxonomy (NCBI): domain Bacteria; kingdom Pseudomonadati; phylum Bacteroidota; class Cytophagia; order Cytophagales; family Leadbetterellaceae; genus Arcticibacterium; species Arcticibacterium sp. Next base: position 10,773 of record NZ_JBSRVI010000076.1, on the reverse strand, counting down.
GTAGGGAAGAGGTCTTAAAGCTTTTAGAAATCATTCAAAATATTGTAACACTTAGGCCTAACTCTGTGCTTATCAATGCTTTTTTTGATGCAAAAGCATTAGAGTTTGTCAATATATTTTCTGAAGGAAGTAGAGAAAATAAACAAAAGGCATTTTTGTTACTCTCCGGTTTAGACCCAGACAAAACGGAAGTCTATAGAAAGATTATCAATGGGTAAACTTACCTGAAAATATTTCTTCGTAAGGTTTTACTGATTTATTATAATAATAAATCCAGCATTCTTTCTCTTTTTCACTTTCTAAAAGGCTTACCATGTTTCTCTCCCGGAGATATAAAGAATCGTCTAAATTCTCCGGAAGAAAGTCTTCGTATTCGTCAAGTTTTGGTAATGAAAGTGTGGGTTCTTGTAGCTGATAAACTTCGCCATAAACAGTTCCGTCTGCTTTGATCAAACCGGGATAAAAATCAATGCGATATAGTTTTCCTTTTACAATGGCTTCGCCTACATATGTGGCGTTTTCTTGAAGAAATCGAGACCATTCATTGGGTTTGCATTTTTTCATCAAAGTACCGTAAACGAATAGGAGAGACATGAAGGTGTTTTTTAACTTGTTAATGCGGTGTTGTACTTTTAGCTCTGATTTGGAGTACCCCGGTCGTCGCTTCGAGTTGCTTTAGTCAGTGAATACGTAAGGGCAAAAGTCCTTTTACCGATATTTCGTCCCTACGGGACTTTTGAGATTAATGAAAGTGAAATTGGGAATTTGAACCAAAGCTCATACGGATGAGCTCTATTGTCAAATATCCAACATCAGCTCACAAGGCTTCCAACTCCGCCTGAACCTTTTTTGTGAGACCAGCTACCACCAAATCATAAGAATCATCCACACTTTCAATAAGCACTTTAGAAGGAACGCCCTCTATCATTAAAAACATGCTCCAATGCTTCTTATTCATGTGAAATGCACCTTGAATACCCGTATGTTCTGCTCTTAATTCGAGGTTTTTTTCGGGGGTGTTTTTTAGACTTATACGTAAATCTAGTTCGTCTAAGGGGCTCAATGCAAATACTTTTCCCATGACTTTAAAAACAAGTGTATCAGGTCCAAAGGGCAACTCTTCTGTCACTCCTTTTTTTGCCAAACAGTATGCTCTGAAAGATTCTAAATCCATGGCAATGATTCGTTTTTAATACCCTCTAAAGAAATAGCGATAAATCAACACGATCACACATACACCGAACATCACAATGGAAATCTTATTGATGCCATGCATCATTTTAAGATTGGTGCTCGTTGGATATTTACCGTCTTTGTCCTTCTTAAAAACGCGTAAGAAATAACCAAACGCCGGTGCTACTTTTAAATAATCTTTAATCTTGCTCATATCTTTTTATGCTGTTAAAGTTTCTTCTATGGTTGACGGTTCCGTCCAGATTCCGTCTTCTTTAATTAATTCTATCAATTCGTCTACGGCATTGTCGGAATGCACAGAACGTTTTACCACAGTTTGACCTCTGTACAAAGAGATTTTATCTTTTCCTATGCCCACATAACCGTAATCGGCATCGGCCATTTCTCCAGGCCCGTTTACGATGCAGCCCATAATTCCAATCTTAACACCCTTAAGGTGATCCGTTCTTTTTCTAATCATAGCCGTAGTTTCTTGCAAGTCGAACAAGGTTCTTCCACAAGATGGACAGCTGATATATTCCGTTTTCGTAATTCTTGTTCTGGCGGCTTGCAACACACCAAAAGCGGTGGAGTTGATAAGCTCTGGTTTCCCTCCCTCATAGTTCAATGTGATGCCATCTCCCAAGCCATCTAGCAATAATCCGCCGCAATCTGTAGCAGTATAAAGCTGGAAGTTACTCTCACTGATATTACCGTATTTGGCCTCTAAAACCACGGGTATATCAACGTTAAGATTTAGAAGTGCCACAAAGAATCTTCGCATATCTGCCATAGCATGGGCATTTTGAGAAGAAAGTTGGAGCACTACATTCTTTTTCTCTCGAACATTGTCAAAGAAAGCCTTATTGATAAATGAAGCGTCAACCTTGACCAAATTTAGTTTTGAATGTAATTTTTCTGCCTTTAAATATTCTTCCACTGTCAAACACGGAATCTTATTGTTTTGGTCAGCAGCTGTGAGCCAGAACTCATAATTCAAGATTTCCTTTAAGCCGTTCGGTAACATGAAATCAATTGACTTGTCTCCTGTGAAAATATAATCGGCACCCAGGTCATTCATACCCCACTTGTCGATGGCAGGTAAATAATAATGACCAATACTTTTCAAGGATTCAACTGCATTTACACCTGTTTTTGAGAAATCCGCTATCACTCTTGGGACATTACTGCCGCCAAAGTTTGCCACTTCAATACTCTTTCTTTTAGTATAAGAAAACGGGTCTATTGGATAATTTTCTATAGGTAAAATAGGAGAAGCCTTAGCCGCTCTATTGGCATATCTGTCAATGAGCGATTGAGCCACAGGCGATTCAAACTCTGGGTCTTCGGTAAGCGAAACCCTGACGGTATCACCCAAACCATCTTCCAGAAGTGTTCCTATGCCCATGGCAGACTTTATTCTGCCGTCTTCTCCTTCTCCTGCTTCTGTTACTCCTAAGTGCAGGGGATATGGCTTCAAACCTTCCTCATCCAGTCTGGTAGCAAGCATTCTGTAAGCTTGCACCATCACTTGAGGGTTAGAAGATTTCATGGAAATTACAATATCATAATATCCCTCATCTTCACAAATTCTCAAAAACTCTAAGGCGGACTCCACCATTCCAAGAGGCGTGTCGCCATAGCGGCTCAAAATCCTATCAGAAAGTGAACCGTGATTGGTTCCTATTCGCATGGCAGTACCATGTTCCTTACAGATTTTTACCAAAGGTGTAAATCTTTCACGAATACGTGCGAGCTCATCTTGATAGGTAGCATCGGTATATTCAATATGCTGAAAACGCTTTTTATCAGCATAGTTGCCAGGGTTTACCCTAACTTTTTCTACTATCCTTGCGGCCAGCTCAGCAGCGTTTGGCGTAAAATGTATGTCTGCTACCAGCGGTTGGTTATAACCTCTTGCTCGCAGTGCCTTCTTAATGTTTTCTAGATTCTGAGCTTCTTTTACAGACGGAGCTGTTATTCGCACTATTTCGCAGCCCGTTTCTATCATCCTGATACTTTGCTCCACAGAGCCTTCCGTGTCCATGGTATCTATGGTGGTCATAGATTGAACCCGAATTGGGAAGTCAGAACCCAGCATAAGTTCACCAATTTTGACTTGATTGGTCTCGCGTCGCGAGTAGGAAGTTAAGGAATTGCAGTAATCAGTCTTTTGAATGCTCATTCTTTTATTATGATTGCAGATTTACAAATTTACTATTTTATGAATTGACTTTTATTCATAGACGAGATTCTATTTCAGAAAGCTTAATTTTGTGGAAATTTCATCAACGAAACCAATATGGATTCTAGTCAGACAGCTATTTCTTTACCCATCATGGAGTCTTTTTACACCATTCAGGGAGAAGGTGTGCATAATGGCAAAGCCGCTTACTTTATTCGCCTTGGCGGCTGTGATGTGGGCTGCGTCTGGTGTGATGTAAAAGAAAGTTGGGATGCCGAAAAACATCCACTTACTTCTATAGAAACGTTGGTTACTGAGGCTCAAGAGCATCCAGGAAGATTGGTCGTGATTACTGGTGGCGAACCATTGATGTATGACATGCTTCCTTTGACAGAAGCTTTACGTTTGGCGGGTTTTGAAACCAATATTGAAACTTCTGGGGCTTACGAAATGAGTGGTACGTGGGATTGGGTTTGTTTCTCTCCAAAGAAATTTAAAGAACCACATGAAAGTATTTTTCCGGTAGCCCACGAGCTAAAAGCCATCATATTTAATAAATCTGACTTTGCTTTTGCAGAGAAATACGCTGAACTCGTCAATGATGACTGCCAATTATTACTTCAACCAGAATGGGATAAGCAGGAGCAAATGCTGCCTTTAATTATAGACTACGTGAAAGCAAATCCAAAATGGAAAATCAGCTTACAGACCCATAAGTTTATGGATATTCCTTAGTTTTTTCTATGTTTTAATGATTCAATGAGTTCATTTTTTAATGCTCCAATGCTCCAATGCTCCAATGTGTTATTGATTCAATGCTCCAATGCTGGAATGGTTCATTTTTGGATGCTCCAATGCTTTAATGCTCCAATGCTCCAATGTGTTATTGATTCAATGCTCCAGTGCTCCAATGAGTTAATGATTCAATGCTCCAATGCTGGAATGGTTCATTTTTTAATGCTTCAATACTCTAATGTTTCAATGATTTAATGCTCCTCGTAAGGAATCACTTTCAAAATATGTTTTACCGCTGCCAATCTTGCTAACGTTTTTTTATCTGCATCTAGGATGGTCCATTGGGCCATTTCGGTGTTAGTTTTATCAAACATCACCTGTTTATATTTGGTGTACTCGTCCCACAAACCCTGGGCTTTTTCATCTAAAGGAGACATCTTCCACTTTTTCAATTCACTTTTCTTTATATCCTCAAACCTTTTGGCTTGTTCTACTTTGGTGATAGAGAAGTAAAATTTGATAAAGTAAGTATCCGATTGAATAACCATTTTTTCAAACTCATTGACCGAAGACATGAAAATTTCATATTCTTTTGGTGTACAAAAACCATTCACAGGCTCCACGACGGCCCTGTTATACCAGCTTCTGTCAAAAAAAACAATTTCTCCAGGTTTCGGCAGCTGATTGACATAACGTTGAAAATACCATTGACCGCGTTCGTCGTCCGTCGGTTTATTAAGAGCCACAATCCTAAAGTGTCTTGGGTTTATATGAGCTGTTATTCTTCTAATAGCTCCACCTTTACCAGCGGCATCTCGACCTTCAAAAAGGATAACAATCTTTTTCTTGTTCTCAATGACCCAAGTCTGTAGTTTCACCAGTTCTGCCTGGAGTTCTCTAAGTTCTTTTTCGTATTTAGAATAGCGTAAAGCCTTAGTTAGATTGGTTTTTTCTTCCGCAAAAACCAATCTAAGACCTATTTTAGAATTTAAGAGTTCTAAATCTTTTTCTGTTAATTTCATTTCTACTTTAGATCTTAAATATCAATTTGATTTACGTTTCTATAAAATCGTTGAATCACGTTTGGGTCTGGCGGAAGACTTATTTGAGCTTGTGCTTTTTCTGGATATTCAAATCGAGAAAGTACGTGCCTGATACTTTCTAATCTAGCTCGTTTTTTGCTGTTGGTTTTAACGATAATCCACGGACTAAAAGCGGTATGTGTCTTGCTGAACATTTGCTCTTTATAGTACGTATATTTACCCCACAGTTCTTGTCCTTTCTGGTCTACTGGGCTAAACTTCCATTGTTTTAGAGGATTCGCTAGTCTTTCGTTAAACCTTTCGCTTTGCTCTTCTTTAGATATAGAAAACCAGAATTTTATAATAATAACGCCATCTTCATATAGCATGTGCTCAAATTCCGGCACCTGCACCATAAACTGATTGTATTGCTTATCGTCACAGAAACCCATTACCGGCTCCACCACGGCTCTGTTATACCAGCTTCTATCAAAGAAAACTATTTGGCCAGGCTCAGGAAGCTCCTTAATATATCTTCTGAAATACCACTGACCTCTTTCGTCTTCTGTGGGTTTGGTAAGAGCTACCACACGCATAGAACGCGGATTTAGATGCTCTTTGAATCTTTTAATAGATCCACCCTTACCGGCAGCATCTCTACCTTCAAAAATAACCGCGACTCTCAGCTTTTTCTCAATGATCCAATTTTGCAGATTTACCAATTCCGCTTGTAGGAGGCCCAGCTCTTTTTCGTAAATCAGGTTTTTGACTGTTTTACTTATATCAATACCCTTTTCTTCGGCTATCGCAATAAGCTCTTTTCTTGTTTTTGATTCCAGTAAATCTTCTGCAGTAAAAGGCATGTTTGTCTTAAAAGTAAATTTGAAAAAATCTTGAGCTTTAGTATCTCATATTCAACAGCCCAAAGTCTGATAAATCTGGCTCTTTTAAAAGCAAATACTGAAATATTATTCTTCTTTTAGAAACTTTAATTTCAATATGTTTTGACCTACCAGTTTTCCCATGTCTTGACCTTGGTCAAGTGCATCCATGTAATGAATTCCTCCATAAAACCTTGAAATGCTGGTTTCATTGGCCGCCTCCCAGAATGAAGCAAATTTTCTAGGTTCACCCACCCAGAATTTAGAATAATCAGTAAACCCAATGTCGCTACCGATAGTTTCTGAAAGCACAGTGGCCATAGCGGCAGATTGCACAGAGTGCCCAGAAGGAAACTCAGGAAATGGAGGTGTAAGCAGTTTTGGTTCCCAAGCACTATCAATATATCTATTGATATAAGCTACTGGTCGTATTAAATTATGCTTCATTTTTCCCATCCACGAGCAGATAATAGCGTCGTTTAAAGCCAAACCTAAACGGCAATAAAGTTCTGCCGATTTTGCCAAGCTAACGGGTGACTTCCTTAAAACCATAGTCAAAACAGCTGCGGAATGTCCTGTGGCGGTATATGTGAAACCAGCAGCATCGTCCCAAAAGTTGGCTATCACATATTTCTTGTTTCCGGGGTTGACCGTTTTGGATTCTTCATAAACATCCATGGCCATTTTATAGAAAGGAGACTTAGGATACTTTGAAAAAACCACTTTTGGTTTGATGCCAAAATCTGTGGCGTTGTCTTTCATGAAAGACCTGTTATACTGCCATCCCGGATGCATAGGGCCTGTGTTTTCTAAATCTGCCGAACGATGAATTTCGAAACAAGACTCACAGGCCGGAAGTCGGTAGTTCATGTCGTAGCTTCTTAAATAGGCTTGGTGGCCGCCGTCAGATTTGGAATATTCATAAATCATTTTGCCTACGGCCAATCCATAATTTCTTGATTTTTGGAAAGTATCTGCATCCATATCCTGGCTAAGTGTGGTATTAACAGAATCTTTAAAAGCCCAAACACCCTCCATCCAAACATAAGGTGCAGGAGTAAAAAGCTGATCTACCATGTAGAAAACCGCATTGTTAATGGCAATGGCACTGGAAAACTGCTCCGAGCTGACATCATAATCTCTACTCCTTTTGTATTCTTGAATCTGACCACTTAAACTTTGATAGTCCGGTTGCCCTGGAAGCATGGCTTCATAGGCAGCAAGATTGACATAAGCTAAAGTTCGTGCAGCCACATTGGGCGTATAGCCATTGGTTTGCTCCAAAAGATCAAATAAGATGACATGCCATTTTACTAGTAAATCGGAAGTGTTAAAGTCATATTGTTTTTCGGGAAGTACAAATTCAAATTCTACCAAATCTCCTTCGTCCCTGGCTTGATAGTTCTGAGAAGTAATTTGCTGCCCAAAACTCAAAGTGGATACCAGGCTAAGTGTAAGAAGGAAGGTGGACTTTTTAAGCATTTATCTGACGGAATGGTTTTAATAAAGCGTAAAAATAGCGAATATTACAAACATTTTGTCAATCAAAAACGCACCAAATGCCCTCAAAAAAACTATTCCTTCTAGATGCAATGGCCTTAATCTATAGAGCACATTTTGCATTTATTAAAAATCCAAGAGTAAACACCAGCGGAATGAACACTTCTGCTGTTTTCGGTTTTACCAACACACTTTTGGAGGTTTTAAAAAAGGAGAAACCAACGCATCTTGCTATCGTTTTTGATACCAAAGAACCAACTTTTAGGCATGTACAATTTCCAGAGTATAAGGCCAACAGAGAAGAAATGCCAGAGGATATCGGCATTGCCATTCCATTGATTAAACGCTTGGCAAAATGCATGAACATTGCCCTTTTAGAACTACCCGGTTTTGAGGCAGATGATATCATTGGTACCATGGCAAAAAGGGAGTCTAAAAATGATTTTGAGGTATTTATGTACACGCCAGATAAAGACTATGGTCAGCTAGTGGAAGAACATATTTTCTTGTATAAACCAGCCTTTCTAGGCAATAGTGTTGAAGTACAAGGTGTACCCGAAATATTAGCCAAATGGGATATTGAAAGAATAGACCAGGTGGTAGACATGTTGGGACTGATGGGCGATAAGGTGGATAATATTCCTGGTATCATGGGTGTGGGAGAGAAAACCGCAGTCAAGTTTCTGAAGGAATACGGGACCATCGAAGGGCTGTTGGAAAATGCGGATGAAATCAAAGGAAAAATAGGGGAGAAAGTGAGAGCCGGAAAGGCTGATGCTCTATTATCTAAGGAGCTGGCTACCATTGATATCAATGTTCCTATAAGTTATACATCGGAAGATTTGATCTTAGAGGAATATAACAAAGAGGATTTGGCTGCATTTTTAGACGAAATGGAGTTTAGAACGCTTAAGCGTAGAATGATGCCTGATGCAGAAGATAACTCTTCTGCGGCTCCCAAAGAAAAAGCCACCAGTAAAAAGGCAGCTAAAAAACCTGCTGATGCCTCTCAAATGGGACTATTTGATACTTATTCTGAAGAGCCAGAGGTTATAAAAGAGCCTTCGGAAAAGGAGACTATTCATACCAAGAAGCACCAATATTACTGTATGGATACGCCTGAAAAAAGGGCGGAATTGATAAAATATCTGTTGGCTCAGGACGAAATCTGTTTCGATACAGAAACGACAGATGTAGATGCCTTTGATGCAGAATTAGTAGGTATGTCTTTCTCTTACAGAGCTGGTGAGGGCTATTATGTGCCTACGCCGCCAAATAAAGAGGAAACATTAAAGATTTTAGAGGAATTTAGACCTGTTTTTGAAAGTGAAACGGTCATGAAGATTGCTCAAAATCTAAAATATGATGTTTCGGTTTTGAAAAATTACGGCGTAGAAGTGTACGGGCCAAAGTATGATACCATGCTAGCCCATTATCTTCTGGAACCAGATTTACGTCATGGTATGGATTTCTTATCCAACCTGTATCTGAATTATGAACCCGTCCATATTGAAGAGTTGATAGGGAAAAAGGGCAAAAAGCAAGGCAACATGCGTGATGTGCCTGTGGAAGAGGCAAGCAAATATGCCGCAGAAGATGCCGATGTCACTTGGCAACTAAAGCAAATTTTGGACATAGAGCTTAAAGAAAGGGAACAAGACGACTTGCTCCAAAGGGTAGAAATACCACTTGTCAATGTGCTTTCTGAAATGGAAATGGAAGGTATAAAAGTAGACGTTCATGCTCTTTACGAACTATCGGAAGTATTGGGGAAAGATATAGCAGCAGCCCAAAAGGATATTTTTGAAATGGCAGGAACAGAATTTAATGTGGGCTCCCCTAAACAACTCGGTGAGGTACTTTTTGACCTCTTGAAGATAGATTTAAAGCCTAAGAAAACACCTAGTGGTCAATATGCTACAGGAGAAGAAATATTGAGTAAATATGAAAACGAGCACGCGATAGCTAGGCGGATTTTGGACTTTAGAGAGTTAAGTAAACTCAAAAGCACGTATGTGGATGCTCTTCCTTTGCTTATTAATAAGCGAACGGGTAGAATTCATACTTCCTATAATCAGGCAGTGGCAGCTACGGGTAGATTAAGTTCTACCAACCCCAACTTACAGAACATCCCGATTAGAACAGAACGCGGAAGGGAAATTAGAAAGGCGTTTATTCCTAGAGATGAAAACTTTAAGATTCTATCTGCCGATTATAGCCAGATAGAGTTGAGGATTATGGCCGCATTTTCTGAGGATGAATCTATGGTGGCGGCCTTTAATAATGATGTGGATATTCACTCCACTACGGCGTCTAAAGTCTTTGGCGTGGAACTGGCTGACGTTACTACTGACATGCGTAGAAAAGCCAAAATGGTCAACTTCGGTATTATCTACGGTATTTCTGCCTTTGGATTAGCACAACGATTAGGCATTTCAAGAACAGAAGCCAAAGAGATTATCGACAACTATTTTGAGCAGTTTCCAAGAGTGAAAGCTTATATGGACGAGTGCATTAATAAGGCCCGAGAAATGGAATATGTAGAGACGGTTTTGGGTAGAAGAAGGTATCTAAGGGACATCAATTCCAGAAACCAGACCAACAGAGGTTATGCCGAACGAAATGCCATAAATGCTCCGATTCAGGGTTCTGCGGCGGATATGATAAAGCTGGCCATGATTAATGTGCATGACTGGATGAAAAAGGAAAACCTAAAGTCTAAAATGCTGCTTCAGGTGCATGATGAACTTATTTTTGATGCTCATGTGGATGAAATAGAACTGCTAAAAACCAAAGTGCATGAGCTCATGGTGAACGCCATTCCATTAAAAGTAAAATTGGATACCGGTCTTGGTGTAGGAGACAACTGGTTGGAGGCTCATTAAATTGAAGTAATGTTTTGTCACACTTTTTGTATAAAAGGCAAAAAGTCCGCCAAAACAAAGGTTATGGTTTTTCTAATAGCTCAGGGTTTTACCCTGAGCTATTAATATTTCGCCCCGATGGGGCTTTTTTTAGCCTGCGGAACTTCATTTAAAGACTGTTTCATTATTGGTTCAGCTTTGTTGAAGCGGTATGCAGCTTCTGTATGATATGGGCGGTTTAGTGAAATTTAAGTACTAAGAATTGAACACAGTGAAAGCCATAGGCTTGAGAACAGGGTAGCTAGCTTTCATTCATAGGTGAGCAAACCCATGTTTTAAACATTTCGTCTTCCCTCTGGTTTCTAAATATGATAAAAGAGAAGAGCGTTTTACTTCCCCAATCGCTCAAGAAG
>NZ_JBSRVI010000075.1:0-13780 GCF_055134445.1 Arcticibacterium sp. | reverse complement strand
TGGGTGGTTACTTAAAACAATATGAAGTAGCCATTAACCCCGACCTACTTAAATCTTTAGGTATTAGCATTTCAGATGTTTTTGTGGCTCTTGAAAAAAGTAATGAAAATACAGGAGGTGCCTACATAGAGAAAAACTCAAATGCCTATTATATCCGTTCCGAAGGTCTTGCAAAATCATTAGATGATATTGGAAACATAGTAGTAAATGAAACTGGAAGTGTGCCCATTTTAATAAAAGATGTGGCAGCATTGCAGTATGGCAAAGCTCCTCGTTATGGAGCACTTGTTCGTGACGGAGAAGAAGTAGTAGGTGGAAAAGTGATGATGTTTAAAGGAGCAAATTCTTCTGAGGTTACCGAATTGGTGAAAGAAAGAGTTATTCAAATTCAAAAATCACTTCCGAATGGAGTAGTTATAGAACCCTATTTAGTAAGGGATAAATTAGTTAAAACTGCTATTGGAACGGTAAAGAAAAACTTGATTGAAGGAGGGCTTATAGTCATATTTATATTGGTGCTACTTTTAGGGAATTGGCGTGCGGGTTTAATAGTAGCTTCGGTTATTCCTTTTGCCATGCTCTTTGCGGTATCTATGATGAATTTATTGGGAATCTCAGCTAACCTCATGAGTTTGGGAGCTATAGATTTTGGTTTAATTGTGGATGGTGCAGTTATTATTGTTGAAGCCATAGTGCACAGGCTTCAAGTAAAGCATTCAGGCAAACTATTAAGCCAATCAGAAATTGATGGGGAAGTCATCTCCTCTTCTCAAAAAATAAGAAGCTCTGCAGCCTTTGGAGAGATTATCATATTAATGGTTTATATCCCAATTCTCGCTTTAGTTGGTATTGAAGGTAAAATGTTTAAACCCATGGCTCAAACTGTAATGTTGGCCATTACCGGGGCATTGATTCTTTCTTTAACCTACGTGCCTATGATGGCAGCACTTTTTCTCAATAAAAAGGTTTCGAACAAAAGAACAATTGCCGATAAAATCATAGACTTCTTTCAAAGAGGATATACGCCTATTCTAAACAAAGCATTACAATTTAAGCACCTTTTTGTAGGAGGCACTATCGTACTTTTCTTGATAAGTATTTTTGTTTTTAGCCGAATGGGAGGCGAATTTATTCCCACATTAGAAGAAGGAGATTTAGCCATGCAGCACATTTTACCACCCGGAAGTTCGCTTTCTCAGAGTGTTGAAACCTCCAAAATGATTCAAACAAAACTCTTAAAAGAGTTTCCTGAAATCACTGATGTAGTAGCCAATATTGGTTCAGCAGAAATCCCTACGGACCCAATGCCCGTAGAAATTGCCGATTATGTTTTGGTAATGAAACCTAAAACTGAATGGTCCTCGGCAGATAATAGACAGGAAATGTTTGAGAAAATAGAAAAATCGCTGTCGTCAATACCTGGCGTTGGTTATGAATTTTCGCAGCCAATTCAGATGCGTTTTAATGAACTAATGACGGGTACTAAAGCCGACATAGCTATTAAACTATACGGAGAGGACTTAGATATGATGTTTCAAAAAGCTACAGAAGCAGAGAAAATCATAAAGAAAATTGACGGTGTTGGAACAGTGAATGTAGAACAAACAGTGGGTATGCCTCAAATTATCATCAATTATAAGTATGATAAAATGGCACAGTATGGTTTACATATTAAAGAAGTGAATCAGGTCATTCGGTCAGCTTTTGCAGGTGAAAAAGCAGGGGTTATATATGAAGGCGAAAAGCGATTTGATTTAGTAATTAGACTGAATGAACAAAACAGAACTGGAATTGAGGATGTAAAAACCCTTTTCATTACCCTCAAGAATGGCACTCAAGTACCATTAAGTAGTGTTGCCGACATTGATTTGGTAGATGCACCCATGCAAGTTTCTAGAGAAAACACCAATCGTAGAATAGTCATTGGTGTAAATGTGGGGAATACGGATGTGGAGACTTTAGTGGAGAAAATTCAAACCGAATTAGATGCCAATGTGAAATTACCAACGGGTTATTATTTCACTTATGGTGGGCAGTTTGAAAACCTAAAAGCGGCAAACGCAAGGTTATCAATTGCTCTTCCTATCGCTTTAGCATTAATTTTTATTCTACTCTACTTTACCTTTGGCTCTATGTCTCAGGCAGCTTTGATTTTTACTGCAATACCATTATCGGCCATTGGTGGAATATGGGCATTGCAGCTAAGAGGCTTACCTTTTAGTATCTCAGCAGGTATTGGATTTATTGCTTTATTTGGTGTAGCTGTTTTAAACGGTATTGTACTCATAGGCTATTTCAATGAACTCAAAAAAGAAGGAATTACTGATATTAAAGAAAGGATAATTACTGGCACAACTGTAAGGCTTAGACCAGTTTTAATGACTGCTGCAGTAGCTTCATTGGGTTTCTTGCCTATGGCAATTTCTTCCTCTGGCGGTGCTGAAGTACAGCGACCCTTGGCAACAGTGGTTATTGGTGGTTTACTTACTGCTACCTTTTTAACCTTAGTTATTTTACCCGTTTTCTACTTTTGGTTAGAAAAATGGAAAGAGCAAAAGTTTAATGGCTCAACAGCGGCAAGGGGCGGAGTATTGACCGTGGCACTTATTATGGGTGTAATGTTTTCTAGTCAGGCACAAAACAGACCAATTGATTTAGATAATGCCATTTCCGTAGCATTAGACAATCACCCCAATATAAAAGCAGCCACTTTAGAGGTAGAAAAAAATCAGTCCTTACAAAACCTAAAGTATAACCTCGGGAAGACTGATTTTTCCTATCAGGGCAATGGTTTGGTTGACACTCAATATGGTCAACAAGTAAACCAAATAGGGTTTATACAGAGTATTCCAAACCCATTAATAAATAGGGTGCAAAATAAATTACAAGATGCCCATACAGTACAAAGCAGTGCTCAAAAAGAGATTACCGCAAATGAACTTAAATGGAAAGTAAAGCAACTTTATTATGATATTCAGTATAAAAAAGAGCTAGAAAGTCTATATGATACGCTGGTAACCACTTACAAGGAATACCATAGAAAAGCCTTAGTAAGAGAACAATCGGGAGCTGTAAATCGAATTGAAGTACTTACGCTTCAATCAAAATGGAAAGAATATGAGCTGCTTTCAAACCAAGTGAAAATTGAAATTGCGAATTTAAACAAGCGTTTCCAATTATTACTAAATGCTAGTGAACCCCTTACAGCCGCCAATAGCCTTTCTGTGGCCAGTTATTCTACTCAAACAGATTTAATGTCTAATCCGCTTTTGTTACAGAGTCAGCAGATGGTTGCTATTGAATCTGCCAAAGTAGACGTATTGAAATCTGAACTTAAACCAAATTTTAATTTTGGCTATGCTCCACAATTGTTTAACCAGGGGGGCTTTCTAAATGCCTTCCAAGTGGGTGTATCTATTCCTTTATTTAATGAACAGGTTAAGAAAAGAATTAATGCACAAAAGACGCAAGTTGAAATAGGAAACTATCAGTACCAAAGTAAATTAATTGCTTTTAAAGGAAACCAATTAGAATTACAAAGCTCTTTAAGCCTGTACAAAGCAGGAGTGGATTTTTACAAAGAACAAATAGAGAGCATTAATCCGGAAATTGTGAGGATAAGCCAGCTGAATTACCAAGCAGGTGAAATTTCATATTTAGAACTCTTAAACACCCTACAATTAATGGCTTCCAACAATAAAAATTATTGGGAGCAAATAATAGCCTACAATACGGCTGTAGTGGATTATCAATTTCTTACAAATCAATAAAGAATACAAAAATGAAAAATATAAAATATATCATAGCAATTTTTACGCTTGCCCTTAGCCTGTTGCTTACTTCATGCGGAAATAAGACAAACCAAGAAAGTGAAATCAATCAAGAGGCTGGAAAAGGCACTCAAACAGAGGGAGAAGGCGACGGTCACAGCTCTGAGGAAGGCATACATCTTACAAAAGTACAAGCCAATACCATTGGTTTAGAATTTGGAGATTTATCAACCATAAAAATAAACGACTTTGTGCACGCTACAGGCAGCCTAGGCTTACCACCCAATGCACTTTCTTCTGTTTCGGTAAAGGCTAATGGCATTTTAAAAAGTACAAAAAAGTATGTTGAGGGCAATTACATCAAAAAGGGAGATGTTATAGCCTATTTAGAAAACACAGATTTTATTATAACCCAACAAGATTATTTAGAGGCAAAAGCACAACTTCATCTAAAACAATTAGAAGTTGAGCGACAAAATTCTTTGGTAGAATCTAATGCAGGAGTTATGAAGAATTTACAAAATGCTCAGGCAGAAGTGGCAATTTTAGAAGCTAAAACACAAGGTCTTTCTAAGCAATTATCGTTTTTAGGAATATCAACAGCTAGTCTTACGCCAAGTACCATTCGCCAACAGATTGCTGTGGTTGCTCCTACGGGCGGCTATATTTCCAAAATCAACTTTCACAATGGTATGTATGCCCAATCTTCTGTTTCCTTGATGGAAATTATTTCATCGGAACATTTACATTTAGAATTAGATGTATTTGAAAAAGATATTGCCAGTATAAAAAAAGGACAAAAAATCAGCTATTTGGTTCCTGCACTCGGGCAAACGATTTATTATGGTAGCGTAGATGTGATAGGTAAAGAGTTTAATTCCGACTCTAAAACAGTCCGTGTTCATGGCCATTTAGATGGCGTAAAACCTCAATTTTTAAAAGACCTATTTTTAAATGCTAAGATATTTCTCACGAATGTAGAAACTACTGCACTACCTGAGAAAGCAATTATTAAGGACGGAGAAAGCAGCTATGTTTATGTAGCTCACAATCAAAAAGATGCTGCCGAAATACAATTTGAAAAGATAAATGTATTAACAGGCTCAACAGATAATGGCTTCACAGCAATAAAATTGTTGGACACCATTCCTGAAGGTATGAAAATAGTAACAAAAGGGGCATATTATGTAAATGCTCAATCAAAAGCAGGTGAATTAGAACACGAACATTAAAATCAACTATCATGAGAAATAGTTTAAAAAAGGCAATCAACTATTATGATAAATTTGCCCAAGTGTATGATTTGTTCTCTCCGAAATGGTATTACCATGAGGCCAGAGATTATTCAATTAAGCAATTACAACTTAAGGAAGGCGATACTATTCTGAATCTACCTTGTGGAACTGGCCAGAATCTCGAATCTATTCAAGATTACTTAAATAATACGGGCCTGATAATAGGGATTGACCTTTCTGGTGGAATGCTGAATAAAGCGGAGAACAAAGTAAAAAAGAATGAATGGAATAATATAAAACTCATTAAAGCGGACGCTACAAAAGTAGAACCTAATTGGATAAAAACTCAGTTGAACCATTCACTTAAAATTGACGCCATTCTATGTGATTTAGGTCTATCGGGTTTTCCAGAATGGAAACAGGTAATTGACAACATGCTATTAATTCTGCCTCTTGGAGGCAGAATAGTCATTATGGATTGGTATCTTCCTAAACCTACCTTAAGAGGCAAGTTCATAAAGTGGATTGGAAAAGGAGAAGTAGACCGACCTCTGTATCAATACTTAGAAAGCAAAGTTTCAGATTTTTCAGTGGTCACTTATTTTAACCAAGGCGGTGTATTTGTGGCTGTAGGAGTTAAATCATAACACATAAAATCAATCGTCATGTATTTATTCATATTTTTTATTCTTTATTTCTTTTTAGTATTCTTATTAAGGTCATATCTACTTTGGAAAAAGACCAAGGTAAATCCGCTCACTTTCAACAAAGGAGATGATGCACATGGCTACAATGGAAAAGTATTTGGATTTGTATTCATTTTAGAATTTATAGTAGTTTCTATCTATGACTTTTTCCCGAGTTCGCACAAGTTTCTGCTACCTTTTTGGTACTTAGAAAACGACACCTTATTCTATTTCGGGTGGGTACTATTAATAATATCCTTGGTGCTTGTGTGGTTCGCTCAAGGCAATATGAGAGAATCTTGGCGTATTGGAATAGACGAAGAAAACAAAACTGAATTAGTAAATAGTGGTTTTTTTACTATTTCTCGTAATCCCATTTTCTTAGGGATTATGATAGCCAATACAGGTCTGTTTTTAGTACTTCCAAGTGCCTTCACCCTGCTAATCCTAGGATTATCTTTAGTTAGCATCAATACACAAATTAGACTTGAAGAAGAGTTTCTGCTGAAGGAATTTGGAGAACAATACACCATATATAAAAAGAGCGTAAATAGATGGACAACATTTAAAAAAAAATAAACAATGACAAATAAAAAACATACCCATATCTATGATGAGAGTGGCAAGCAAATATGTTGCTCTCTTGAACAAAAAATAGATAGAAAAACACCGCCGTCATTGGGCCATTCCGATGATGACGGTCACAATCATTCTCATGACCACTCCATAGGTAGCGAGAGTCCTTGGAAAGAGTATTTTCCAGCAATTCTAAGCTTTCTTTTACTTATTTCGGGCATAGCCCTAGACTATTTTGATGCAGCATTTTTTAAAGAATGGCTAAGAATAGTTTGGTATGGAATTGCATATATTCCTGTTGGTTTACCAGTAATTAAAGAGGCGTTTGAAGCATTAAAAAAAGGGGAAATATTCACAGAGTTTTTCTTAATGAGCATTGCCACGATTGGTGCTTTTGCAATAGGCGAATATCCCGAAGGCGTCGCGGTAATGCTTTTCTATGCCGTAGGAGAATTATTCCAAAGTGAAGCAGTAAGACGAGCAAAGGACAATATAAAAGCCCTTTTGGATGTACGTCCTAAAATCGCCAGTGTATTGAGAAACAAGTCTTTCGTAGAAGTCAACCCAAGTGATGTAGAAGTAGGTGAAACTATACAAATAAAGGTAGGTGAGAAAGTGCCTTTGGATGGAACATTATTATCTGATAAAGCGAGTTTAAATACCGCAGCCCTTACTGGTGAAAGTAAACCACAAAGTATTTTACAAGGAGAAAATGTATTGGCGGGTTCCATCAATATGGATGGGGTAATAGAAGTAAAAACGACAAAACTATTTAATGATAGTTCGGTAGCAAGGATATTAGAACTTGTACAAAATGCAACGTCTAAAAAAGCAAAAACCGAATTACTGATTAGAAGATTAGCTAAAGTCTATACACCTATTGTGGTCTATTTAGCTATTGCAGTCTGCTTCCTTCCTTACTTTTTTGTAGATGCTTATGTGTTTCAAGATTGGCTTTACAGAGCCTTGATTTTCTTGGTAATTTCTTGCCCCTGTGCATTGGTTATTTCTATTCCTTTGGGTTATTTCGGTGGGCTTGGTGCAGCTTCTAAAAATGGTATTCTATTCAAAGGAGCTACCTATATGGATAAGCTAAAAGAAGTAAATACGATGGTAATGGATAAGACAGGAACAGTCACGAAAGGGGTGTTCCAAATCAGTCAGATTAAGACTTTTAATGATTGGTCAGAAAAGACTTTTATGCCCTTTCTCTTGGCAATAGAAGCCAAATCTACCCATCCAATTGCTAAGGCTATTATGGAATATCAAACAAGTGAGCCAGTAGTAGAAGCAACAGAAATTAATGAAATAGCCGGCAAGGGTTTAATAGGAATGGTTGGCAATAAAAAGGTTGTTGTGGGAAATCAGAAATTGATGCAGCAATTCAATATCACGACTCCTTCAGAAATAGAAGATATTGTAGAATCAAATGTTTTAGTTGGAATAGATGGAAAATTTGCAGGTTTTGTTACCATTGCTGATGAAATCAAAGAAGATGCAAAAGAGACCATAGCTGCATTCAAAAAAGAAGGCATCAACTTCATTATGATGCTATCTGGCGACAAGGATAGTATTACTCAAAAAATCGCCTCCATACTTGGAATAGCAAATGCAAAAGGGGGTCTATTACCTGAGGACAAGTTAAACGAAGTGGAAACATTAAAACAAGACAGCACTAGGGTAATAGCTTTCATTGGCGATGGTATAAATGATGCTCCGGTATTGGCTGCCAGCGATGTAGGGATAGCAATGGGTGCCATGGGAAGTGACGTAGCCATTGAAACCGCCGATGTAATTATTCAAACAGACCAACCTTCTAAAATAGTTACAGGGATAAAAATTGCCAAATCTACCCAAAGAATAATTTGGCAAAATATATACATGGCCTTTGGTATTAAAGTAATCGTTTTAATAATGGGTGCAGGTGGCTTAGCCACAATGTGGGAGGCCGTTTTTGCAGATGTGGGCGTTGCCCTATTGGCAATACTAAATGCAGTTAGATTGCAGAAAATGGAATGGGTATAGGCAATGATATTATTCACATAATTAAAGTTATGACTAAAAAACTAATTGAAAATCAATTAAAATCATAAATTACTTGTCCAATATGCCGTCAAATAAATGTAGAAGACATGCCTTTTAGTACTTGTCAATTCTATAAAGTGTGCGATACCGCTAGCGGCATTAAAGCCAACAAAAGGAGATTGTTACTCGTAATCAAGTATTAAAATGAAAGAAATAACCACTAAGAGATTCCTTGAATACTTAACTCAAATACAATCATTAAGGCCGGAATCAAAGGCAGCTATTGATAATTTGTGTGCTACTGTTCAGGTAAAAAAAAATAAGAATCTGCAATCCATAGGTCAGACATGCAAAACCATCTACTTCGTACTAGAAGGAACGGCAAGAATCCATTATTATAAAGATGACAAGGACGTCACTGAATACTTTGCGTTTGAAAACGATATTATAATTAGAGCAGAGAGCCTTTTCACAGGAAAGCCTAGCCATAAAGCCATACAAGCCATCTGCGACACTACTTTTATTTCAATTCCTGCAAATCCTCTTTTTCAACTTTTTGAAAAGTATCATGACATTGAAAGACTCTTTAGGAAAATTGTTGAAGGCTCTTATGTAGATACTATCAACAGGCTAGAAAGTCTGCAATTTCATTCGGCAGATGAACGATATAAATCATTGATTGAAAAATCTCCAAGTGTTCTTAGAGAAATACCGCTAAAGCATATTGCCTCTTATCTCGGAATAACTCAAGTTAGCCTAAGTCGTATTCGAGCTGCATTCCCCTGATTATTTAACAAATGTAAAAGGAATTGATTCTAATAGCTCCGTCCTTTGTTGAGTGAAAATTACAATAGGATGAAACAAAAAGAAATCAATACGGACACTCTTAGAGAGTGGCTTGACTCTGGTAAAAAAGTAAATGTTTTAGATATAAGACCAATGATTGAAAGGGAGGAGTGGCAAATCCCAGGAAGTATTCATTTAGACGTTTATGACGAACTGAAAAAGCAAAATCCCAATTCGTTAAATGCTGTTGATTTCGATAAGTCAATTCCTGTTGTAACGGTATGTGCTGGAGGTAAGACCAGTATGATTGCGGCTCAATTACTACAAAAAGCTGGTTACAAATCTTTCAACTTACAAGGAGGTATGAAAGGCTGGAATTTATCTTGGAACATGGCTTCGAAGTCATTCGATGATTTTGAAATCATCCAATTCAGACGGACAGGAAAAGGGTGTTTATCATATTTGATTATTTCTGAAGGAGAGGCTATGATGCTGGATGCTTCTTTGCCTGTGGCAGTTTATAATGACTTCATTGATTACAATGGTTTTAAGGTAAAATATGTTGCTGATACACACATTCATGCAGACCATTTGAGTAGAACAAAAGAGCTGGCTGAAAATCATAAACTGCAACCATCCTTACCTTCAAATGACAAAATTAATTATCCTTTCAACGCAATAGAGGACGGCCATATATTTATGTTAGGCAAAATACAAGTAAAAGCCATTCACACACCAGGTCATACTTTGGAAAGCACTTGTTATCTGGTTGATGAAAAAGTTATCCTTACTGGTGATACTTTATTCATTGGAGGAGTCGGACGACCAGATTTGAAAGCCAATAAAGAAGAAGCCATGCACAAGGCAAGCCTATTATTTCATTCACTCCAAAAGCTGTTTAAATTAAATCAGTCAGTAATATTAATGCCAGGCCATAGTAGTCAACCCATTGCATTTGACAGTCAGATTCTACAATCAAGCCTTAAAGGGGTTATGACAAATACTCCATTACTTTCAGAAAAAGAAGACATCTTTGTTAGTTCACTTCTTAATAAGATTCCAGCTCCACCTGAGAATTATCTGATAATAGTAGAAATAAACACTTCAGGTGATTTTACAGGAATAGATTCTGCTGATTTAGAAGCTGGGGCTAATCGATGTGCAGTATCTTAAATATACCATGGAAGCTAAATTAGGACTCAAAGAAAACTGGAAACAATTCTCCTTATTGGTGTTAATAAACGGCTTTGTAGGAGGGATGGTGGGGCTAGAACGCACTATTTTGCCGCAAATAGCCGAAGCAGATTTTGGCATGGCAGCAAAAACAGCAGTTTTGTCTTTCATTATTGTCTTTGGCATTTCAAAAGCGATTACTAATTATTATACAGGAGTCTTCGCAAATAAAATGAGTCGTAAAAAGCTATTGGTTTTAGGGTGGCTCATTGGCTTACCAATTCCCATTATTCTGATTTATGCTCCAGACTGGAATTGGATAATTGTTGCAAATATCTTTTTGGGTATCAACCAAGGATTGACATGGTCTAGCACCGTGATTATGAAAATTGATTTGGTCGGAGAAAAAAACAGAGGTTTGGCGATGGGTTTGAACGAATCTGTAGGATATCTTGCGGTAGGTATAGTGGCGTTTTTAACAGGATGGATAGCCTCTAAATATGGACTTCGACCTTATCCTTTTTATATGGGCATCGGTTTTGCTATAATGGGTCTTTTCTTAAGTGTAATATTTATAAAAGACACTGTGCATCATATGAAAATTGAAACTAAGGCAAGTAATGTACCCTTATTGAAAAATATTTTTATAGAAACCTCTTGGGTTAATCCAAATCTAGGTTCAATCACTCAAGCTGGTTTGATTAACAACCTCAATGACGGCATGATTTGGGGTTTGCTTCCTTTTCTTCTAATCTCAAAAGATTTTAACCTTTTAGAAATTGGTAAAATAGTGTCTGTATATCCTTTAGTTTGGGGTTTTGGGCAACTATTCACTGGCAAACTTGCAGATTTTTACAATAAGAAAAACATGCTTATATTCGGAATGTTAATGCAAGGCGTTGCCATTTTATTGATGCTATTAGCCGCAAGTTTCACCCAATTTATACTTTTAGGAGCACTCTTGGGAATCGGTACTGCCATTGTTTATCCCACATTCCTTGCAGCACTGGCAGATTTCACCAATCCTTTACAGCGAGCGAATAGTATTGGCGTTTTTAGACTTTGGAGAGACTTAGGTTATGCCATTGGTGCCATTATTACTGGAGTGGTTGCAGACTTATTCGGACTATCTTATTCTATTCTAATTATTGGGTTCCTAACCATTGGTTCTGCTATAATTATTTGGATAAGGATGGGGAATACTAGAAATTGAAATCTTATTTTTTAGAACTTTACTTAGGAAAAAGGGAAGCGATGTTCGTCAATCGTTCCGCTTTGTTCCGCAAAAACATATCTGCAAGGGTAAAATGTACTCCCTTCGGTCGCCCTTGCATAAAGCGTTCGCTGTACTCACAGAAAAATAAAATTGGGGTCTGTCGCTGCATGTATTTTTGCTTTCTTATCCTTTATTTTGCTATTAATCAGCTATTTCTGTTGCTAATTCGTTTCTACCACTTTAGCAACATGCTGATATACAGTAGGTTAATTTAATCTCAAATATTTTGTATCTGGAAGTAAATTAAAATATGAAATAGAGTTTACCTCACTTTAGTAATAAATATTTTCAAAAAACTGGCTTAAAATTATTAATTGCTATATTAGCAATTCATGCAAAAACATAAGCAAATAAAGGCACTTTTCTTTTTAGGCATCTTTGGCCTATTGCTTTTGCATCAGGTACTACCTCATTTGCATCATCAGCACCAATCTCATGAGGTCATTGCCCATAGTGCAACCCACAGTCATCATCACGATGATTCACATGAAGAAAGCCCTAAAAAAGGATTATTAGATTTGTTTTTGGAGTTTCATATACATTCGGTTGTTACTAATGAAGTTTTGGTAACAAACGAAAGTGCTGTTAAAAAACTCACAGTTAAAAAACTTGTAAATACAGTCAGTTCTTATACTCATTTTAGCTTTACATTAAGTTATGATGCAGCCTTAAAGACGGCGGTGTATCATCCGCCCAATATTTATTTTAATCCTTACCTCACCTCCCTCGACTCCCGAGGTCCGCCTTCTTTAGGTTAATCGTTTAGGAATACTTTCCCTAGGGTAGTATTCTATTAAAAATCAGATTAAACCTAAAATTTCAAACAATGTATAAACACATCGTATTCGCAATTTGCGGGTGCCTGTTCTTTATTAATGGTTTCTCACAATCTTCAAGCATTGAGAAAATATTAGAAGAAATAGAACAAAATAATACAGAGTTAAAAGGCTATCAGTCATACATTAACAGCCAGCAACTCGAAAACAAGAGTACCAATAATTTACCTGACCCACAGTTTTCTGGGTTTTATTTACCCTTTGGGAAAAAGACAACAGGAGATTATACTGAATTTCAAATTTCACAATCATTTGAATATCCTACAGTATATGCAGCTCGTGACAAATGGAATTTGTCTAAAACTGAACAGTTAGAGTCGGCTTTTGCTAAAAGTAGACAAGAGCTTTTATTAAAAGCAAAAAACATTTTAATAGAACTCGCTTTCTTCCAAAAACAAAGGGCGATAGAGTCAGAAAGAAGAACTCAGAGCAAACGGGTTTTCGACCAAATTCAAGAACTTTTCGACAGTCAGCAAGTAGGTATTTTGAATTTGAATAAGGCTAAAATTGCTTGGATGCAAGAGCAATTTATTGTAGAACAAATTGATAGTGACATTCGAATCGAAATGTCCAAACTAAAAACCTTGAACGGGGGAATTTCAATTGAAAGCATTTCTTCACAAATAATCTTGCCTACCGAAATTGGTACAATGGAAAATCTTTGGAATGATAAATTGACAAGCGACCCTCGTTTCGAAGAATTGCAGGCAAATGAAACCGCTTCGCTTCTAAAGATTAAATTGGAGAAAAGTAAAACCTTGCCAAATATGGCATTTGGGCTTAATTATCAAGGAGTTAGAGGTAGTAATTATACAGGATTTTACGGAGGAATTTCCATTCCACTATGGAATAGTAAGTACAAGGTAGAAGCTGCCGAAGCAAACCATAATTATCAGCAATCCAATACCGTAATTATTACATCTTCGCTTCGTGCAGAATTCCAAGAAAATTACATTCGATATGAGTTAATGCTTGAAAAATACAATGAATATAAGACTGTAATGGGCGATTTAAATAGCGAAAGTTTGTTATTTGAAGCCTATAAATTAGGAGAGTATTCCTTTATGGAATATTACTTAGAGCTACAGTTTTATAGAAATGCATCAGATAAAATGCTGCAAATGCAAAAGGAGCTTCATATAGAGCAAGCTCAATTATTAAAACATCAATTATAACACTTAAAATAAAAAGACAATGAAAATTTCAAGAATAGCAATCGCATTAGTTACAGTTTCAACTTTTTTAATGGCATCGTGTAACGACTCAGAATCTAAATCAGAAACTACCGAAGAGCATGGGCACGAGCATGACGCAAATGGAAACCATATTAATGAAGAAACTATCGGACAAGAGGAGTTTGTAGTAGACATGGATTCTTTGGAAACAAAGCACGAACACCACAATGACGATAAGCACT